>JAFARW010000096.1 GCA_019245275.1 Vulcanimicrobiota bacterium | reverse complement strand
CCCCATGCCAGCGCTTCTTCTCCCGTCATCGCGCGACCGGTATACAGCAACTCTGACGCGCGTCCGAATCCGATGATGCGCGGCAGCATTGCGCATGCGCCCATATCACATCCGCCGAGACCAACGCGAGAAAAGAGAAAGGCAACTTGACTCCGCGCGGTGCCGAAACGAAGATCCGAAGCCATCGCAAGGATTGCGCCGGCGCCCGCGCAGACGCCATCGATCGCGGCGATGATCGGCTGCGGGCACTTGCGTATCGCTTTGACAACGTCGCCCGTAAGTTGCGTGAATTCGAGAAGACCTGCGTGATCGAGCTCATTGAGCGGCCCGATGATCTCACGCACGTCGCCACCGGAACAGAAGTTGTCTCCCGCCCCCCCGATGATGACTACTTTAGTCGCGTCGCGTGTTTCAAGCTCGCGAAAACGATCGCGCAGCTCCCGGTACATCGCGAACGTGAGCGGATTCTTCTTCTCGGGGCGCGAGAGCGTGATTGTGAGAATCGCGTCCGCCTCGCTCCACTGTATTCCGCTCACGCTCATTTCATCGCCAGCGACGCCTGCTCGACCTGCGCTACACCCGCCGTATTGCGCGCGATCACATCGAGCGTATAAGTGTGCAAGCGCGCCAGAGGCGGCAGCTCGAGAACGCGTGTGTGAAAGCGAAATTGTCCGGGCGCAACATGCAAGGAATTGATCGAGAAGGCGGCCGTGCGCACCTCAACCGACGCAACGTTCGTCGTCGTCGCGATCGCGCCGTCGAGCGTGCTTCCCGGAGCGATTGTCAAACTCGATAACCAAATACCTAAGATGCGCGGCGGTGCGCTCGCGGCCGCAACGACCGCGCTTGGCCAGGGGCTCGGCATGTTTGCCGAGACCGTGAAGTTTGCCGGCTGCGTTGATGGAGGTCGCGCTTCGCAACCGCACAGCGCGATCGCCACCGAAGACGCTACGGTCAAGAGGCGATTCTTCACGCGCCGTAGCATCGTCGTCGCAACTGCGCCGTCCCTTCTAGGGGGAGGACTAGACGCAAAGCACTGCCGCGCGTGCCACTAACCGTCCGTCCGCGAACTACGTACTGGACTGGCTGATGACGTTGGCCGCGGTCTGGACGATCAGCGGGCTTTTCATCGACGGCCATCACCATCTCTTCGAAAGCGTCGAGAGTTTTTTTAATCCTTGGCATGCGTTGATGTACAGCGGCGGCGTCTTCGCGATTGCGGTATTGGCATGGACCATTGCGAAGAATCGTCGCGCCGGATATTCATTCTGGTACGCCGTGCCCGAAGGCTACCAACAGTCCATGGTCGGCGTCGCGTTCATCATAATCGGCGGCGGGGCCGATTTGATCTGGCACGCATTTTTCGGATTCGAGCACCAGCTCGATTTGTTGGTCAGTCCGCCGCACCTCGTCTTGCTGACCGCGCTCTTCTTTCTTGTTACCGGTCCGGTGCGCAGCGCGCTCGCCAGACCGGATCGCCCGGCGACATTGGCCGCCCAGCTGCCGATGTTGATCTGCGCCGGGCTTGCAGCCGAAACGATCCTCTTCATGACACAGATCGCCTTCTATCCCGAAGCACTGGTACGCGATCGACCGCTTTCGCAGATCACCTACCGCAGCGATCAGTTCGTGCTTTCGGCTTTCCTATTCTATCGCCAGGCGCTTGAGATAATCATCGTCATCTGGCAGAGCGTCGTGCTCGCCGCGACGGTCCTCTACATCGCTGCACGCTTTCGGACTGCCCCCGGCGCGCTCGTCGTCTTTTGTGTCGCCGAAAAACTTTGGATCGCAGCAGACCTCTCGCGCGATCTCAAGGAGTTCTTGCTCGTGATTGTGGCCAGCATTGTTGCGGGCGCGATCGGTGATCTAATCGTGGCGCGCATCCGTCCAAACCTTGAGAACGCGAATGCCTTTCGCGCGCTCGGTTTCGTTGTACCGGCCGCATATTTTTGCGCCTATTTTTTGTTCGCTGTGCCGCTCTTCGGCGGAACGTGGTGGAGTATGACGTTTGTTTTCGGCGGAATCGCTGAAGCGGGCATCGCCGGACTTTGCATCGGTCAGCTCTTCTTGGCAGGCTTCTCCACGCGCGCGGCACCCGCATGAAACTTGCCTGGCCTGCATATGCGTGGGCTGCGGTGGCGATCGGACTGCACGTCGCATTCAACCATCGCTACAACTACTATCGCGACGAATTCTATTTCATCGACTGCGCCAAACATTTGGCGTGGGGTTACGTCGATCAGCCTCCGCTGGCTCCTCTGATCGCATGGTTGACCACGCCGTTGCATTACGCTCTGTGGGCATTACGATTTCCACTCGCAATTTTCTCCGGCGCGACGGTGCTGATCGGTTGCCGCATTACGCGCGAATTTGGAGGCGGAATCTTTGCGCAGGCCTTGACGGGTCTCGTTCTGGCTGTCGCGCCGGGTTATCTTGGACAAGGCTACGCGCTCTCGACCGAGTTCTTGACGCCGCTGGCGTGGAGCGCACTGATGTTTCTTTCGATGCGTCTCGTGACAACGCGCAATACCAAACTCTATCTGCTTATGGCCGGCGTCATCATC
>JAFARW010000016.1 GCA_019245275.1 Vulcanimicrobiota bacterium | reverse complement strand
TATCAAGCACATACGCCGCCAATCCTCCGATGACCACTTCATCGCTTAACGCAACGAGCGCAATGAAGTTCTCACGGCCCAGTAGCTCCGCTAAATAGTTACTGTCCGGCCGAGCGCTGTTATAGGTGTCCTTATCTCCAAAGGCGTCGCCGAACATTGTCAACATTGCTTCCATGAGATGAATGTCATTCGACGACAGTAGCCTGATCGTGAACCGATTAGCGGCCATCGTTTAACTCGAAGCTAAAACAGTTTAAGTTCTTTTGGCTCGTACGGCTCGATGCACTTGGGCGAATCGACCTCCGGCGTGTTGACGATCGGATTAACGGTGCAACTTTCGAGCTCGGAACTCGCGATCGGCCGCAGCATTGCCTGTAATTCGCTTGGATCATCCTCTGTCAGCCACGCCCGCGGAGCTTCGAGAATGACGGGCATCCGATCGTGGACCGGAGCAACGATGGCGTTCGAATCTGTTGTGACGATCACGCAACGCCGCTCGGTGCCTTCTTGATCGTAGACGCCGGCGAAAGCAAAGGGCTCGTTGCTGCGCAAACGATAGTAGTGCGGATAACGCCTTCCAGCGCGTGATTCCCATTCGAAGAAGCCGTCCGCGAGCACGAGACATCGCCGGCCTGCAAAAGCTTGGGCATATGACGGTCGCTGTTGCAGCGTCTCCGCCTTCGCGTTAACGAGTGTGCGCGGCGGCTCGTCATTCGGATAGATCGTAATGCCCCATTCGAGCTCGACGATTGCATTCGGATCATCTTGGCAGATGGCTAGGACGGGCTGGGTTGGCGCAATGTTGTAGCGCGCTTTCTGTCCGCCGAGCGCGCGCGCTTTCGCTTTGAAGATCCGCTCGAGCACCTCGAGCCGCTGCGTCAATGAGAATCGGCCACACATAACTACGCCTTAAACACAAGCCACAAATCCGCGGATTCAGGCGCAGCGGAAAGCGCGTCAGCGAACGCGTCCGGCAGATCGCCTGCCATGACACCGCGCGTGCGAGTCTTCGCGCAATGCTGGGCGGCGAGACCGTGCCAGTAGGCGCCTGCACGTGCCGCATCGACCGGCGCAAGGCCTTGTGAAAGCAGCGTCGCGATGATCCCCGTCAGCACATCGCCGGTACCGGCGGTCGCCAACGCAGAGGTTCCTGAAAGATTCAGGTGCAGCGTCGTTCCATCGTAGACCAGCGTGGTACGGCCTTTGAGTAGCGTCGTGCATTGCGTGCGCTCGACGAAGTCGCGCAAGCGCGAAACGCGATCCTCGTCGCGCAAGGTGCCGCGTCCGCTCAGCCGTGCAAACTCTCCCGCGTGCGGCGTGATGACGGCGCGCGGCGTCTTCAAAAGGTCGAGATGCTTTGCGAAGTGGAAAAGCGCGCTTGCATCAGCGACAAACGGGAGCTCGGTTTTGGCAAGGAAACCGCAGACGATTTCGCCGGTGCGCCCATCGAGCCCGAGCCCCGGTCCGATGCCTACCGCCGAGCAATGTTTTGCCGTGTCGAGCAAACCTTCGATGGCGTCTTCGACCTGCGCGTGGTCGGCAATCTCAGTCACGACTTGCTCGACGAGATGCGCGCGCAAGGTCGGCGCGGCTTTGGAACTTGTCGCAACGGTCACGTACCCTGCACCGGCGCGAGCTGCGGCGCGAGCACAAAGCACGGCCGCGCCCGGAAACTGCTGCGAGCCCGCGATTATGAAGGGTGCGCCAGCGGCACGCTTGTCTGCGCTCGGCGCGCGCTTCGGCAGCAACGAAAGCAGTTCGTCCGTGTCCATCGTGGCATAGCCCTGAACCTGCGCAACAAGTTGGGCATCGGTGATGCCGATCTCGGCCAAGATCAGATCGCCGACTGACGAACGCGCGGGGTCCAATAGCACTCCCGGCTTGAGCGCAGCTAACGTCACTGTTGCGCGCGCGCGCACGACGATCTCGTCAACGCCGCCGGTCAGCGCGTCGATTCCACTTGGGATATCAATTGCGAGCGTTGGAACATCCGCCGCATTTAGCGCTCGAATGATTGCGCGATACGGATCGCCGATCGGCAGGCGACTTGACGTTCCGAAGAGGCCGTCGAGCGCGAGGCCCGCTTCGTGCAACGCACTTGCAGCATCGCTCTCGCTTTGCGGTAACGGGTGGCGCTCGACTCCCGCGGCTGCGGCCGCCGATTCAGCATCACGTCGTGCCGCGGAAATTTTGCGCTCTTCATTTGCGTAGATGACGCACGGTCGCGGCGCAAAACTTCGCCGAATAGCGGCGCAGGCCGCAAAGGCATCGCCGCCATTATTGCCCGGGCCCGCGAACGCGACGATTGTGCCGTCGCCTGCATAGCGCAACGCAGCAGCCGCGACGCGGTTTCCGGCATTTTGCATGAGCGCACTCTCGCCGATCGTCTCGAATGCGCTTTGGTCCGCATCGCGCATCTGCGACGGCGTCAAAACGCGGATCATGTGCGCTCCAGGATCACGATTGCGGCCGCCAGCGCCGCAGTATGGGTGATCGTCAGGTGGACCGCGGTGACACCGCGGCGTTCGAGAAGCGTTCGCGCTCTGCCGAAAAGCTGTAAAATCGGTTTGCCGCTGGGTTCATGCGAGACCCCGATCTGACGCCAGGGAATCGCATGGCCAAAGGCTTTGCGCGCCGCTTCTTTTGCCGCAAAGAAGCCCGCGAATCGTTCGGCGCGGTTCCGTTTGCGCATCGCGTAGCCGACTTCTTCCTCGGTATAGATTTTGCGCGCGAACCATTCCAGCTTGCGCCGATCGAACTGATAACGCGCAACATCGGCGACATCGAAACCGAGCCCGACGATCATGCGCCCAAGGGTTCTGCCAGTCGAGCGGTTTTCCGTTCGCGTGCGGCGAAGATGGCGCTCCGACATGCCGCGTCGGATTTTTATTGTGCCGATCAATGCAATCGATCGCGCCTTCCTTTCCCGCCTATCCTTCTGCCTAGAAGAACGATTCATCACCACGTTCTCGATCGGCGACCGGTTGGACGTGCCGAGCGGCGCGCTGAACAGCCAGCGCAGTCAAATGTTCGTCAATTCACTTGTATCACGCATTATACGCGCGGCCCCGGTCGACGACGGCCTACGGTTGGCGATCACGGAATACGATCTCTACAAAACCGGCCATCGCTTCTTATTTGGAGACGCGGACCGGCAATCCGCCGTGGCGGTTGTGTCGCTGCACCGCCTGCGCGGCGAGTTCTACGGCGAAGAAGCAGACCAAAATCTCCTCTTCCAGCGCGTTTTGAAAGAAGCGGTTTGCGGACTGGGCCGGGCGATGGGACTCAAGGCGTGTTACGACGCGCGTTGTGCGATGCATCACTCATCTTCGGTGTTCGAGACCGACAACAAGATGTCGCACTTCTGCGAACAGTGCGACAAGCGCAGTCGCGCCGAACGAAGCTAGTACACTAGCGCAGAACGCGCGCGTCGGCGAACGCAATCTCGCGTTCCTTGCCGTTGCAGCAGACGATAAGCGTGCCTTGGCTCCCGAGACGTTGGGCCGTGGCTTCAATCGGCTCCGCTTCTCCGTCGACCAGCAAGCGATAGGCCGTCCCGCTTAGTTCAGCTGCACGTTCCCAACGATGGGCGATGAGATCACCATCCCCCAAATCACGCAGCGACTCCGCGAACTGCCGAAGAATCGCCGTCAGTAGGTCGGCGCGATCAATTTGCGTTGCATCGCTTAAGAACGCCGGGGGCGGATCGATACGATTGTACGCCGCACCTGCCGCACGCGTGGCGTTGACGCCGACGCCGCACGCCGCCCACGCGCGTCCACCTACTCCTCGTGAAACGCAGAGAATACCGGCGACTTTTTTCTTATGGAGCAGTAGATCGTTCGGCCATTGAAGTTGCGTCTCAACATGGTGCAGCGCCAGTGCTTCTTTGACTGCCAGCCCGCACCAAAAAGGAATCGCCCAGAGTATCGCAGCGTCGAGCGTCATTGGCAGGATCGTCGTAAAAAGTAGCGCCGAGCCGGGTGCAGCGATCCACTCGCGTCCGCGGCGTCCTCGGCCATGATGTTGGAAATCGGTGACAATCGTCGTGCCGGCGTTGCGCTCCGGTTGTTCGAGCAATTTCAGTGCATCGGCGTTCGTGCTGCCTGTTTCGGGGATGTAGCGCACGTCGCGAAAGAGCGTGTCAGCGAGCGCCACGCGTGTGCTCTCGAATGAATCGTGGCTTGTCACACTGAGCTTGTCGAAGTGCAACCCGCGCATCCCTTCTGGAGCAAACCCTCCGGACAAGGCAAACCGGAATGCGCGCGCTAATGCGTGCTCGATGGCTATCGAACGCACGCTAATCCTCTGCAAGCCCGATGCGGTGTCGCGAGGTCTCGTCGGCGAGATTGTTTCGCGGCTCGAGCGCCGCGGTTATCTCATCATTGCGATGAAGCTGATGCACGTTGATGGCGAACGCGCTCGCCGGCATTACGACGAGCATCGCGGCAAACCGTTCTTCGACGCACTTGTCGAATTCATCACGAGCGGGCCCGTTGTGGCGATGTGTGTGGAAGGCGAAAGTGCGATCGAAGGGTGCCGCGCACTCATCGGCGCGACCGATCCGTTGCAAGCGACGCCGGGTTCGATTCGCGGTGACCTCGCACAATCGATCGGCCGCAATTTGGTGCACGGTAGCGATTCCGCAAGCAGTGCGCAACGCGAGATCGAGATCTTCTTCGATCCGAAGGAACACGTGAGCCGGCGGCACGACCTCGAGCGCTGGCTTCAGGAGCGCTAATGTCGCTTCAATCGTTGCACGCGTCGGGGCGACCACTAATCGAAGGTGTCCATGCGCGCGAAATTCTCGATTCGCGCGGCAATCCGACCGTTGCCGTTTCAGTCGCGACGAACTTCGGGGTCGTCGAAGAGGCGTTCGTTCCATCAGGCGCTTCAACCGGTACGCATGAAGCCGTCGAACTTCGTGACGGCGATCTGAGGCGCTACGGCGGGAAGGGCGTTCTGAAAGCGGTTGTTGCCGTTAATGACGTGTTAGCGCCCGCATTGGAAGGGCTGGATGTCACCGCGCAGCGCGAGATCGATGAACGGCTAATGGAGCTCGACGGCACACCGAACAAGAGCAACTACGGCGCGAACGCGTTGCTTGGCGTCTCGCTTGCAGTCGCACACGCCGCCGCATCCAGCCTTGGGCTGCCGCTCTTTCGTTATCTTGGTGGGCCAAGTGCATGTGAGTTGCCGGTGCCGATGATGAACGTGATCAACGGCGGAAAACACGCTGCCGGCGCGCTGCAGTTTCAA
>JAFARW010000031.1 GCA_019245275.1 Vulcanimicrobiota bacterium | reverse complement strand
GATTGCAAACAAAGAACTAATCGTTGCTGCGGGCGACCTCTTGATGCGTACTGCGCGCAAAGGCGGCACGCAAGTGATCCCGGTCGATAGCGAACACAGCGCGATCTTTCAATGTCTCGTCGGAGAGGATCGCAATGCGGTGGAGCGGATCGTGCTTACTGCATCAGGCGGCCCATTCTGGCGTAAGAGCGCGGCCGAACTCGAGTCGGTCACATTGGAAGAAGCCCTCGCGCATCCAACGTGGCACATGGGCGTCAAGAACACGATCGACTCCGCGACACTCATGAACAAGGGGCTCGAGGTGATCGAAGCCGCGCAACTCTTTGAGATTGCGCCGGAACGAGTTCACATCGTTGTCCATCCCCAAAGCATCGCCCACGGCGCTGTAATCTTCAGCGACGGCAACGTGAAGATGCAGGTAGCCGCGCCGGACATGCATCTGCCGATCGGCTATGCGCTGAGCTACCCCGAACGTCTGCGGGGCGCGTTCGAATTTGACGGAGCGCTTGCGGCTCTCGGCGATCGTGACGAGCAGAAGCACTTACGATATGAATTTGAACCTCCGGACGAAGAGCGATTCCCCTGCGTAGCGCTCGCTTACCGGGCGGCTAAGCTCGGTGGAACGGCTCCGGCCGTGCTTTCAGCGGCGAACGAAATCGCGGTGGCGGCGTTTGTAAAGGGGGAGATCGGCTTTTGCGCGATCCCGCGGGTTATAGAGAAGGCGCTGAGCGCGGTGTCTCCATCCGACGTTTCGCCGCAGACCGTGCATGCCGCCGATGGGCTGGCTCGCGAGGCCGCACGCGCGGCGATCCAGGAACATTTTGAAGAGATAGAGGTTTGATGCTCGCAACGCTACTGATGGATCTGACGAACGTCGAGAAGATCGCGACGTTCTTGATCATGCTGTCAGCGCTTGTGGTCCTGCATGAGTTCGGCCACTTCATCATGGCACGCCGTAGCGGCGTTCGAGTAAACGAGTTTGCGGTTGGCTTCGGCCCGAAGCTCTTAAAGTGGACGAGCCCGCGAACGGGCACGACGTACGCACTAAACCTACTGCCCATCGGTGGTTACTGCGCTATGCAAGGCGAAGACGGAAAATCCACGGAGGCGGAGCAGCAGCGGCATGCGCGCGCGGCCGGCGTCCTAGAGCACGATCCCGAGAATTTTCAAAGCAAGGGTGCTTTCACACGCCTCGGCATCGTCTTGGCCGGTCCGCTCGCCAACTTTGTTTTGACTTTTGCGCTGCTATTTATTGCCGCATTCGCCTTCGGAGTTGCGAGCCGTCAAGAACAGCCGATCGTCGGGCCACTGATGGAAGGAATGCCGGCCCAAAAAGCCGGCGTTCAAGTCGGTGACCGAATTCTCGCGTTAAACGGACAACCGGTGCGCAACGGCGATGAGCTCGTTAACGTGATCCATCATTCCGAAGGAAAACGTCTGCGCATCACGTTCGAACGTTCCGGAGTTATTTTCGAGAGAACGCTAATAACCGCGACGTGCCCGCCTCCGAATCCGCCGCACCAAGGTTGCATTGGATTTCAGCCGATTCCAAGATACGAACGCGTTCCATTTGGCACTGCAATCGTTTACGCAGGCTCATCGATGGTCGACATGGTGCAGCAAAGCGTCCAACGGCTCGCACTGATCGTAATGCACCCGACTCAATATGCCGGCAGTCTGACCGGCGTCATCGGAATGGGTCGTGCGGCCGCGACGATTCAAGACTTCGGATGGGCCCCCTACATCGATCTGGCGGCCATGATTTCGCTCTCGCTGGGAATACTGAATCTACTTCCATTTCCTGCGCTCGACGGCGGACGGGCAGCATTCATTCTCGCCGAGACCCTGCGCGGGAAACCCGTCGATCCGGAAAAGGAAGCGCTCGTGCATGTCGCAGGTTTCGCGATGCTGATGATGCTAATGATATTCGTGGCATACCACGACATCGCAAAGATCGTGCAAGGCAAGGCGGTTTTCTAAAAATGATTCGGCTGCGCCGGCCCAGCAAGCCGGTCTTTCTCAAGAATAAAGTTGACGAGTCCGACGCAAAAGGCGTCTGGATTGGAGGCGACCATCCGGTCGTCGTGCAGTCAATGACGACGACGGATACGGCGGATTACGATGCAACGCTGACCCAAGTCTATGCGCTGGCGATGGAAGGCTGCGAGGTCGTGCGCTGCACCGTGCAGGACGCCAAAGATGCCGCCGGGCTGCCGCAGATCGTCA
>JAFARW010000012.1 GCA_019245275.1 Vulcanimicrobiota bacterium | reverse complement strand
GAGCGGGTAGGCCTCCTCGCCGTGTAGCTCGATATCGAGTCCGCGCTCTTCGGCCGAGCGGTCAACCTTCGTCACCGTAACTCGGCTAATCAGCCATAACATGCCAAACGTGAAAGCAAACGCCCACGCACTGCACGTAATTGCCGCCGTGATCTGTTTGCCGAAAAATGCCGCGCCGCCGAAAAACAGCCCGTTTGAGCCGTTCGGATTCCACGCCTGAGATCCGAGAAGCCCAAGCAGTGTGATGCCAAGGAACCCGCCGACGCCATGGACGCCCCAGACGTCGAGCGCGTCATCCCAGCGCAATCGGTTCTTGAGCGCTACTGCGTAGTAGCAGATCGTTCCCGAGAGAATACCGATCACTACCGCAGTGCTCGGCGAAACGTAGCCTGCCGCCGGCGTCACCGTCGCGAGTCCCGCTACGGCACCCGTAAGCAAACCGACGAACTTCGGCTGCCTGCCGTGCGCCCATTCGATCAGCAGCCAGGTGATCGCCGCGAACGACGCAGCCAGGTCCGTGTTTAGGAATGCCGTGGCCGTGACCGCATCGACGCGCAGCTCGGAACCGGCGTTAAACCCATACCATCCGAACCACAAGAGCCCGGTCCCCAGCGCGATCAACGGTACGTTGTGCGGTTTGTTTTCTTGCACGTATCGCCGTCCGATGAAGAGCACGGATGCCAGCGCGGCAAATCCGGCGCTCGCGTGGACGACGATGCCTCCGGCAAAATCTTCAACGCCCCATTTCGCAAGAAGACCATCTGCGCTCCAAATCATGTGCACGAACGGAAAGTAAACGAAGATCAGCCAGCCGGTAAGGAAGAGGAAGTACGCTTTGAAGGTCACGCGGTTGGCAAACGCCCCCGTGATCAGCGCCGGCGTGATGATCGCAAACATCATCTGATAAGCGACATGCACGACGAGCGGTATGCCTGCGTCGTTCCCCGTGAACATCGTGTGCAGCGTGACGCCGCGCAGGAATGCATAGTGGGCTGGATCGCCCACGATGCCGATGCCGCCCCAGTTGGGCGCAAAACAGAGTGAATATCCGAACGCATACCAGAGCACCGTCGTCCACCCGAGCGACATGAAGCTCTGGATCATGATCGTCAGGACGTTTTTGCGCGCTACGAGACCGCCGTAGAAGAAGGCCAGGCCGGGCGTCATCAGCATGACGAGGCTGGCGCAGATCAGCATGAAGGCGGTGTTGCCGATGTTCAGCGGCACGGCGGCAATGCTCAAGCGATGCTCCCTTAGGCGGTTAACCGGCCGTTCGGTAGGCGGCTGTAGCGTTCTTGCTTATGCACAGGCCAATGCATGCGCCTACGGGTCCTTCGTTTTACCAAATGCACAAAGGCGCGCCGGGGCGGCGGCCTAACTTCGCACCATACCACCACCGCCGAGGAGAGACGATATGATGCCGACCGAGTTGCGTGAGACCGCAGCCCAGTTGCGTGATTTCTTGATGTTGCCTTACGACGAACTCGAGGAGTTGAATCTGCGCGCCAAACAGCAGCGCAAAGAACGTGTTACCGCATCGCAGATGCAAGAACAGCGGCTGAGTTATCTCAACGATGAGAAGCGGGTCAAGGCCGTTACCGTGCTCTTCAGCGATCTCGAGGGACGGCTGCACATGCTGGACTACGACAAGAAGTTCTTGTTGAAGAACAGCGACAACCTGACGTTCGACGGCTCCTCGATTCGCGGCTTTACCGCGCAGCGCGAGAGCGATCTGCGGCTCGTCTTAGATTGGAGCGCTTTCTATTGGGCGCCGGGCGACATCTTTGGTCCCGGGAAGGTCCTCGTCTTTGCGAACGTCATCGACCGCGACGGCTCGATGTTTGCCGGCGATATTCGCGGCATGCTCAAGAAACTTTCGACCGACTACTACGAGAAAGACGGCTACACGCTCAACGCCGCCAACGAAATCGAAGGGTTTCTCTTCCAAGGTCTCAACGCAGAACGACGTTACCACGACACCGGCAAGTTTGAATATGTGAACACGGGCGGCTACTACCACTCGCTGCCGAGCGATCCGCTGCGCACCTTCATCGATACGGTGGCTGAAGTGCAGCGCGCGATGGGCTTCGAAAATGAGAAAGATCACCCCGAAGTTGCTCCGTCGCAGTTTGAGATCAACTATGGCTACGGCGAAGTCGTCGCGGCAGCGGACCAGATTCAGTTGTACAAACTGATCTGCCGCCAGGTTGCGACGAGGTTCGGACTGACGGCGAGCTTCTTGCCGAAGCCGGTAGTCGGCGTCAACGGCAGCGGGATGCACACGAACGTCTCGGTCGCCAAAGACGGCCGCAACCTCTTCTGGGATCCGGCGGGCGATGAGAAGATCAGCAAGTTCGCCTGGGATTTCGTCGATCGCGTCCTGAGTCACGGAAACGACATCTGCCTGATGCTGAACTCGAGCGTCAACTCGTACCGGCGTCTGGATCCGCATTTTGAAGCACCGAATCAATTGATCGCCTCGCCGATTGATCGCGGCTCGATGATCCGCATACCGATCGGCAATGAGCGCAGCGCGCGCATCGAGGTGCGCACGGTGGCGCCCGATGCAAATCCCTACATGGTAATGTTGGCCGTTTTTAAGACCGGTTTGGAAGGCACGATCCGGGAGGATAAAAATCTGCGGCAATCCGATCAGTTCTTGCCGGACAACATTTACGACGCGATGGAGAACTTCCGCAAAGCGCCGTGGACGACGCAACTCTTAGGTGAGGATGTCAAGCGACGTTACGTTGATCTCAAACAGGCGAGCGCAGACCGTTGCCCGCGCCTCTTAGGCACCGCGATCAAAGCCCAAGAGGTGCAGTTCCACCACGAGATCTACAACCAGTACCTCTGGAACCTATTTTAGAGAGTAGCGCGCCACAAGAAATCCGCATCCGGCTCGCCCGCGCCGCAGACATCGCTGCGGCGCGGCTTGTCATTACGAACTCGGCACGCGAGTTGCAACTAGGCGACTACACATCCGCGCAGATCGAGAGCGCACTCAAGACGGTCTACGGTGTCGATAGCCGTCTCGTCGCGGATGGCACATACTTCGTTGCGCAGGCGGCGTCGGGCGAGGACGCGATTGTGGGATGCGGTGGTTGGAGCAAACGGCGCACGCTATTCGGGGGCGATGCCTGGCGCGATCGCGACGACGATCTGCTCGATCCGGCTGTTGATGCGGCTCGGATTCGCGCGCTGTTCGTCGACCCGCAGTGGGCTCGTAAAGGCGTCGGCTCCTTGATTCTTGCTGAATGTGAGCGCGCAGCACGCCAACATGGTTTTATGCGATTTGAGGCCGGGGCGACTCTAACCGGCGTCAAGTTTTTCGCGGCGCGCGGTTATGTTGCGGTCGATCGAATCGACGTACCGCTTGAAGGTGGGATTTCGATTCCAGTCGTGCGCATGGTCAAATCGGCTTAGCGATCGTTAAAGCGATCGGAAAGATGGCCGGAATGACAAAATACGGACCATTGCTCAGATCGCGATTCGTCAGGATGATAATGTCGAGTCCGTCGTCAGGAAACGTCGCATTCATCGTCATGTAGCCGTCGAGTTCGCCGTCGTGCCAGATATAACGATGCCCATCAAGCGTGCTAATGACCCACCCTTCGGCGTACGTGCCGAACGATTGCGGAAATGGATTGGGCGTAAACATTTGAGTTAGCGACGAGGATGTGAAGATTCCCGGATGACGCACGGCCTCGTCCCATTTTTCCAAGTCTCCGACCGTCGACGTCAAGCCGCCCGCGCCGATCACCCATGCCATATTCGCCTGCCACATGCGCTGCGGGCCGGCGCCGAAA
>JAFARW010000140.1 GCA_019245275.1 Vulcanimicrobiota bacterium | reverse complement strand
CGGTGGCGGCACAAAACTTGCATCCCGCGCGGCGCAACTCCGACGTGAGGCAACTTGGCAACCGAAATCCGGCGCTGCTGCAACATGCGTGTCAGCACGTCGGCAACGTAGAGTGGTATGCCATGAATCGGCACGTAGAGGATCGCTTTACGATCGTCCGCGGCAATTTGGCCGCCGATCGAAAAATGATTCGGCTCATCGCCCGGGTTGACGGCAATTGTTGTTTGCAATCCCGGCGCAACGGTCACGACGTCGCCGCTCAAGGTCGCGATGCTCGACGGTGGCTCGAGCCAGACGCGCGCCGCCAATCCTTCGCTCGCTGGCGAAACGTGCACCTCGATCGTGTCTTGATCGAGAGAGATGGCGCTCGTAGCAGCGGAAAAGCCGTATTGTGCGTCACTTGCCTCCCACCGCGGATTGCGTTCGGGTCCACTCAAGAAAGTCGCATCGACACGGACGCCACCGCGAACTTCTTTCAGACCCTCGGCTTGCAAAATCTTGACGCCGCCGCGTAAGTCGTTTGAGACGAGCACCGGATCGGCGGAGCCGATCAACCAGAGATCTCCATTCAGGATGCCATTTTGCGGACGCTCGCGCGCTGCCATCGTCGTTACAAATTGATATGCGACACCAAGGTCGGTTAGCGCCGTCGCGGCTACGATCAACTTCTGCGCCGACGCCGGCGCAACCGCGAGCATCGCGCTGCGTTCGTAGACCGGAGCACCGCTGTCATCGATGATGCAGAGACTTTGCGCCCCGCTGCTCGTAAAGATCGCATCGATATCCGCGTGTAAACGGCGCCGTTGATCGGCGCTCAACGGTTTCGGCGCAGGCGTCGCGACGTGTTTTTGTGGCTGTGCTGGTTGATTTACCGGAGCATGCGCACAAGCGCAAAAAGCCAAACACAGCGCCCATAGTGCGACGCGTTTAGGTTTTACGTTCGTATGCTGCGGACAACCCGCCGCCGACATCGATGACCGTGCCGGTCAGATAATCGGACTCCTCGCGAATCAAAAAGCGAACGACGTCGGCGATGTCCTCCCAAGAACCAGGCCGCTTCACGGCATTCTCGGCAGATTGCGCGCGAGCATCGTCGCGCGAGCGGTGCTTTTCACGAATGTCGCCCGGTTGAATGACGTGTACGGTGACGCCGTGACGGCCTTCTTCTAGTGCAAGCGTGCGCGCGAATGCAACAAGCCCGGATTTCGCCGCCGCGTAGAGCGAGAGACCTGCCGCCGGCATCGTAACGTCGGATCCGTTCATACCAAAGAAGATCATCCGCCCGAACCTGCGTGCCCGCATGCCCGGTAAGAGCGCCGCCGCGACTTGTACCGCGCTGCGCAAGTTCCCGTCAACCATCAAGTCGTAGTCTTCGGGCGTTGTGCGTTCAAAACGCCGAACGATCATTGGCCCCACGCCGTGCACAACGATGTCGATCGGCGCCTCATTTGCGATCTTAGCTAGTTCTTTCACAACGTCAGCCGGCTTAGCCGCAAAATCGACTGCATATGCATGAGCGGTCGCGCCTTCGGATTCAAGCAGATTTAGCGTTGCTTCCGGGCCCGTACCGCCGGGACGAAACGTAAAATGCACGTCGTGCCGATCGCGTGCAAGTGCAAGGGCGACCCCACGCGGAAGCCCAGCGGCCGCGCCGGTTACTAATGCAACACGTGAAATGGAAGAGGGCCGCACTCTTGGCAAGTGCGACCCTATTTCCGTTGCGTCCTGGTGTGCTTTACGACGGGTAGTTGACGGTTCGCGATGTTGACGCGCCGTTGGGCGCGAGCGATTGGATCAACACCTGGACGTTGCCGCCCGGAACGGCATTGACGCTGACCTGCAGCGTGAAGAAGCCATTGCCGTCGGCCATCGTTTGGTCGTGGAACGTGCCGGTGCCGATCGAGAAGATGTGGCCTAGCAGCGCTTGACCCGTTGCGGTGACCGTCACTGTTGAGCCGGGCGCGGTACGACCGGTTAACAGGAACGAGCCGCCGACGCGAGAGCCCGGCCCCGGACTAATCGAGTTGATGTAGTTCGTGACGCCGGCCGTTGATGTAAACGACCATCCACGCGAAAACGACACACCGGCTGTGGTCGTTCCGGTAACGCGCACGTTGTGCGTTCCGGCCGGAACACTGTATTGCGGTGTGAAGTTGAAGCTCGTTGCGTTTGCATAGGACTGGCTGGTCACATCCCGATTGTCGAAGTAGATGCGTAGCGAGTTGGGATCGACCGCTTCGCTGAATTGCGCGGACACGCTCGGCTGCGTCGCTGGCGTCACCGAATTCGCTTCCGGAATGCGGCCCACTAATCGCGCGCCGGCTGACGGTGGAGGAGGTGGCGCGGGATTCACTCCTCCACCTCCTCCGCCCCCTCCGCTCGAGTAAATCGCAACGGTGCGATTCGCGGCATTCCAGTTGACCGTCGCGCCCAGCGCCTGCGCTACAAAGCGAAGCGGTACGAGCGTGCGCGGACCGACGAGAAACGGCGCCACGTCGATCGTCACTGGTTGTCCGTTGACGGTCGCATTCGTCGAGCCGATGTGCAGCGAGATATTTCGACCGTTGCCGGTCGCGTTGATCAAGCCGCTCGCGTAAACGACGGTTGCTCCGAGGCGCTCGAAGACGCCGCGCAGCGGAACGAAGACGCGTCCCGCGCGCTCGATCGGCGGTTGGTCGAAGCTTACCGTGCTTCCATTGACCGTGACCGTGACGCTCTGCGCCGCGGCAGGTGGCGGCAGCCCGTAGAGGGCCACCGCCAGCAAGAGCGCTGTGATTGCGACACGGTTGTTCATTTTATTCATCGTATGCGTGCTCCAATCTGCAGCAAGAGAACGAGGTCGTAAGTTATGGCGCGGTTGTGAACGTCCAGCCGCGGTCGAATCCAGCCCCACCGACGCTCGTGCCGGTCACGCGCACGCTATGCCCGCCATACGGGACCGTGTAGGGCAGCGTCCCGTTGAATCCGCGACTGCTCACATAAACGCTTTGCGTGATGTCGCGTCCATCAAAGTAGACGCGCAGCGAACCGGGCGCTGCGGGTTGCGTAAAGTTCGCGTTAAGACGCGGTTGGTTCGTGTGAACGACGGAGCCCTGCGCCGGGTAGCGTGCGATGAGATACAAGGTGCCGCCCGCCGGCGGCGGTGGTGGTCCACCGCCTCCGCCGTTGATCGTGACGGTGCGGTTGCTGTCGTTGTAGTTAACCGTTGCGCCCAAGGATTGAGCGATGAATCGCAGCGGCACTAGCGTACGCGGGCCGACGAGGAACGGCGCGACATCGATCGTGACCGGCTGGCCATTTACCGTTGCATTCGTCGATCCGATCTGAAGCGACACGGTTCGGCCGTTGCCGGTCGCGTTGATTTGGCCATTCGAGTAGACGACGCTCGCGCCAAGACGTTCGAAAACGCCGCGCAGCGGCACGAAGACACGTCCCGCGCGCTCGATCGGCGGTTGATCGAAAGTCATCGTCTGTCCGTTGACGATGATCGTGACACCTTGCGCGATCGCCGGCGCGCTGAACAAAAGGGTCGCGGTAAGCGCAGCACCCGCTGCGCGACTGAGAACTTTCCCGTAAAAAGACATTTCGGTTTACCTCCGGTCGTGAAAACGAATGGAAACTCCGGTTGATTCCTACCCAAAAAAAGCAAGGAAGGCCGCCCTCCCGGCGGCCTTCCTCTCGCTTGCTTAGGGTCGACCCGGCTCTTACGTCGCCAACACGGGCTCGCGGAGCTCGGCTTGCATCGCCCTGCGGTCTGCGCGTCGCTCGAGATAACCGATCCACGTGTTGTAGATCATCGGCACCAAGAAGAGCGTCAGGATCAGCGAGCTGAGCAATCCGCCGATGATGACCGTTCCCATCGCTTGTCGCCACTCCGCACCTTCCGCGAAGCCGAATGCCAGCGGCAACATGCCGAAGACCATCGCGAACGTTGTCATCAAGATCGGCCGGAATCGCGTTGCCGCAGCTTGCAGAACGGCATCATGCACCCGCATGCCGCGTTTGCAGAGCGTGTTCGAGTAATCGACGAGCAGGATGCCGTTTTTCGCGACGAGTCCAAAGAGCATCACGATGCCAAGCATCGAGAGTAGATTCAAAGACTGACCTGCATCTGGTTGGATGCGATGCATTAGTGCGAGCGCCATGAACGCGCCGACGATCGCGACCGGAACGCTGAACATCACGATCAGTGGCTCCAAGAACGATCCGTACAAGATGACCATCAGCATGTACACGAGCATGAACGACGTCGTGAGCGCGATGCCCATGTCAACCATCGTCTGCTGAAGGTACTGCGTGTCGCCCTGCGCTTGCAGCCGCACACCCGCGGGCAAGAAACCGGGCTGTCGCAGCTTCGCCTCTAAAGGCGCCGTCACGGCGCCTAAAGAGTAACCCGGCAAGGTGTCGCCGATCACGTTGACGACACGCTCGCGGTTCAAGCGATCGATCTTCGTCGGCGCTTTGGTCCACGTGAGCGTCGCAAGGTCAGCGAGCGGTACGAGCGTTCCATCGGTGGCACGCACGCGAACGCCCTTGATCGATTCGACCGTGTTGCGATCTTGCGATGGGAACTGCACGCGCACATCGATGAGCCCGTCGGGCGTGCGAACCTTTGTTGCAACCGCTCCATCGACGGCGATGCGCGCCGCCGTCGCGGCCGCACCTGGAGAAACACCGAGCATCGCCGCCTTTGAGGCATCGATTTGTACGTTCAGGCGCGGCGCCGCGACTTCGTTGCTCGTCTGAACGTTGACTGATCCCGGCGTACCGCGCAAGAACTGCGCAACTTTCTCGGCGCCCGCCCCGATTGCGTCTTCGGGTCCTTGCAGTGCGTAGAAAATCGCCTGCCCTGAACCGCCACCCGTATCACCTTGAACTTGGAACTCGCCGCCCGGAACCAGATACCCGAGCTTGCGAATGTCAGCGATGACGCGATTCGTCTCGCTGCGGCGGTTCTTGTATGTCTCCGCATCGAGCTTCGCATAGTTGCCGCCGACCGCGCTTCCCCAACCAAACGGTTTGCGTCCAACCGTCGAGCTAATCGTCTCCACGCCGTCCACTTTGAGGATTGCATTCTCGAGGCGATCGGTGTACTTAGCGGTTGTTTCGATCGGCGTTCCCGGCGGATAAGTCACGGTCATCGCAACATGTCCGGTTTGCGTGTTGGGAACGAAGTCGAAGCTGATCTGTCCCAAAAGCGGCATCAACGCGGCGAGTACGAGCGGAACGGCAAACCAGAGCGCTGTCGAACGCCGGCTCGTACCGAAAGTACGAAGCGCGCGCACCTGCGTTCGCATCAAATTCTTCGCTGCCAACGATCGGCCGAAAACGAACCAGCCGACGACCGCAACGATCAACAGAACGGACAGCATGGGGCTCAAGCGCGCAAGAAGTGTGGCGACTATCAGCGTGACGACACCCACAATCGCCGCCGACAGAATGGCTTTGCGGTTAGGCACGAAGCGCGTCGCTCCGTTGCTATCCCGCGGCGTTTGAGGCAGCGGCGCGAATCCGTCCGGTGCAAACTTGCGCAAAAGGAAACCGGCCACCAGACCGACGCCGAGCAGCACGAGCACGACGATATCGAAGCCCATCGACGTCTGCCCGCCGCCGAGGAGCAATACTGCG
>JAFARW010000205.1 GCA_019245275.1 Vulcanimicrobiota bacterium | reverse complement strand
CGTCTTCATGTGGATTATGGCGCTCGTGCGGCAGCAGAACATCATTTGGTGGCTTGTCGCATCGTTGTTGCCGTGGGCCATCGACTGGACGATGCCCGTCAATCCGCTATTTGCCGCGGTTTGGATCCCTCTTACGTTGGCCTTTGCTGCGTGGATCTTGATGGCTACTCGCGGAGAGGAATCTTTCAAGGAACACGCGGTGCACGCCGTTGGGGTTGTACTGTCGGTCGATCAACCGTACATGAACGTCGTCATCAACAACGTCTACATCAAGCGAAAGGTGCGCTTGCGCATCGAGCGTAGCGACGGAACGTCGCCGTACGAGGGCGTCTTGAACGGCCTGTTCATGATTGGCGATATCCCTTCGCCCGGCGATCGGCTTCCGTTGCTCGTCGATCCCACGAACCCGCAACGTTTTCAGGCCGAGACTGCATGACCGAAGTGCTTGTTCTCAACTTCACGTACGAAGCGCTGAACATCACGAACTTCCAGCGCGCTGTGAAGTTGATCTTTTCGGGCAAGGCCGAGGTCGTTCACGGTCAGGAGCGGATGGTGCACTCGCCGACGATCGAGATGCGCATGCCGTCGATCATCCGGATGCTCTACTATATTCGCCGGCCGATGCAGAAAGTCGCCTTGACGAAGAAGAACATCTTGCTGCGCGACGATTATACGTGCCAATACTGCGGAACACGTGGCGAACGTATGATGACCGTCGACCATGTCATTCCGCGCTGCCGCGGCGGCCCCTCAACCTGGGAGAATCTCGTCTGCGCCTGCATGTACTGCAACAATCGCAAGAACAATCGCATGCCCGAGCATGCGAATATGAGCCTGAAGCGCAAGCCGAAGCAGCCGAAATACATTCCGTGGATTCAGATCAAGCGCAACACCTTCCCAGGCGAATGGCACAAGTTCTTATTCCTGTACAACGTTTCGATTGAGGAGCGAATTGAAAGCTAACGCATTTCTACTGGTCGCGCTGGTGGGAATGACTCCGATAACGGCTTCCGCGCAACCGGACGCGGCCGATCACGATCTCATCGTCAGTGGTGGTGCATGGGGCGGTCTGAGTGTACCGTGTACAAAGGCGACCGTTTCTGAAGTTGCACCGCGCTTGGTTGGCGGCAACCAGACTCATTTCACGAAGGCCGATTTTGAGAGCGGCGTCGACATCAGCTACAAGATTCCGCCCGGATACAAATTCATCAACACGCCGCATGGGATCCACGCCGGCGTCGTTCACTATCAAAATGAGCCGGATAACGGGTTCATGGCGACCGAGAAAGCCGGCGATCCGGTGCAAGTATGCTTGATGAGTTATCCGACGCCGCAGTACGAAGCGAAAGCAAAGCGATGGGACTGCAACCCCGATACCGACGCGCGCGGGTATGTCTTCCGGGTCTATGACTACAAACGTCACCGCGCGTACTACGGACCGAACTCAGAGCACGGCTGCGGCGGCGCCTAAGCCGCCGAATCTGCGATAACGATGCGCCTCGAGTATGTAAATACTGCAGCGGCGCTAATTACCGTTATTATCGTAGCGATCACCGCCATCGCGGCGCTCGTCCAGCTGCGCCACTTGCGCGCAAGCAACGAGTTGAATGCATTGCTCAAACTGCTCGAGCTTGAGCAATCGCCGTTTCTCGAAGAGAGATTCCACTTTGTTCGAACGCAGCTTGAGAATAAGATGAAAGATCCGGATTTTCGGGCCTCGCTTGATGCGCAGCCGGTCGATCGGACCATCCACCCCGAACGTCACGTCATCGCGTGGTACGAGAACATTGGATCCTGGATGAAGCATGGACTTATCGATGAAGAGGCCTACCTGGAAATCGCTTCCACTTATATCAATCAGTTTTGGCAGCTGCTCGAGCCGACGGTGGCGATCATGCGGCGTACGAGAACGCCGTGGCTTCTCGAAGACTTCGAATATTTAGCAGCGCGGGCGAAGCGCTGGCTCGCAGAGCATCCACGGGGGAACTATCCACGGAATACCGAGCATCTTCAAGCGTCGGATCCCTGGCAGTAGCCACACGCTCGCATCTTTGGCTGCCGTTCACGCAGATGGCGCAGTTCGACGCATCTGCGCGAATGTTCGTGCGCGGCGAAGGCAATTATCTCTTTGACACACATGGGAAGCAGTTCTTTGATGCGATTTCATCTGTCTGGACGATTCTGCACGGGCACTGCCACCCTGAGATAACCGCCGCGATTGCCGAGCAAGCGCAGACGTTAGATCACAGTACGCTGCTCGGCGCGACGCATCCAAGCGCCGAAGAACTTGCGGACCGTTTGAGCGATCTCACTCATCTTGACCGTGCTTTCTTTGCTTCGGACGGCGCGAGCGCAGTTGAGGCCGCGCTAAAGATCGCGCTCCAATATTGGCAGTCGAACGCAAAGCCCGAGCGCACGCGCTTCGTTCATCTGGTAGATGCATATCACGGCGACACCGCTGGAGCAATGAGCGTCTCCGACATCCCCGCTTTCAAGTCGCGTTTCGGTGCAATTACGTTCGAAACACAAATCTTGGACGATGCCTTTGAGGATGGCAACGTTGCAGCGTTTATCGTCGAGCCGATCGTACAAGCGGCGGCGGGAATGCGAATCGTTCCACGCGCACGGTATGAATCGCTGAAGGATCGGTCGGCGCTTCTGATCGTCGATGAAATTGCGACCGGTTTTGGCCGAACGGGCACGCTGTTTGCATTCGAACAACTGGATCTGCAACCGGATATCGTTTGCCTCGGCAAGAGCCTCACGGGAGGTGCGCTGCCGCTTTCAGCGACGATGGTCAGCGAACGAATCTACGACGCTTTTCTGGGCGCTCCAGATGAAAGCAAGCAACTCTTTCACGGCCATTCATACGCAGGCAATCCGATCGCATGCGCGGCTGCGTTAGCGAATCTTGAAGTTCTTGAGCGTTCGCGGTCGCTGGAGCGGACAACTGAATTGACGGCGATACTGCAACGAGAAGTCGCTGAGCTAAAGTCGCTTCCGAAGGTGCGTGACGTTCGAGCGACTGGTTTGATGTGCGGCATTGAGCTCGACCCGCAGCGCTTCGACTCGAATCACTCGTTAACGCCCGGCTGGTCGGTCACCAATGCACTCTTCGAGCGCGGCCACTTTACGCGGCCAATCGGCAACGTCATTCAGTTCGTGCCGCCACTAACTAGCAATGAAGGCGAGATCGCGGATTTCTGTCGATCGTTGGCAGAGGTTCTAGGTTGAACTACCTTTCGCGAGCCCGCGAATTGCTGAATGACATCGCAGGCGCCGGGCAGCTGCGCACGCTTCCCGAGCAAGACGAACGTTTGGCCGTCGATTTCTCGACGAACGATTACCTTGCGCTCAGTCGCGAGCCGCAGGTCGTTGCCGCCTTGCAACGCGCGAATCGTGTCGGATCCGGCGGCGCGCGTCTTTTGGGTGGCAGGCACCGCGAACATTGGCTGCTCGAAGAAGATCTTGCCGCATATCTGCGACGCGAGCGCGCGCTGCTCTTCTCATCCGGCTATCTCGCCGCAATCGGCGCGATAACGGCGCTCGCACCATTGGTTCATGCGGCGTACTCCGACGCCCGCAACCATGCATCGCTAATTGACGGTCTCAAGGCGACAAAGCTGGACCGCTACGTTTACGAACACATGCGCCTGCCTCCGAAAAACGATCGAAAGTCGCCGGCGCTGATCGTCACCGAATCGCTTTTCAGTATGGACGGCGATCGAGCTGACTTGAGCGCAATGCTCGCGGATCTCCGTGATGACGACATCTTGCTGGTCGATGAGGCGCACGCGATTGGCGTTACGGGGCCGGACGGCACCGGACTCGCTTTCGATTTGCAGGACGAGCGTATCGTCATCATTGGAACGCTCTCGAAAGCGCTCGGTGCCCAGGGCGGCTTTGTCGCAGGTCCGGCGTCGATCATCGAACTGCTCGTCAATACCGCGCGCACGTTCATCTTCGACACCGCGCTGCCGCCCGCGATCGCACTCGCGGCGCGAATCGCGCTCTATCTCGCAAGAAGCGCCGACGATCGACGAGCGCGGATCCGCGCCATCACCGAAAAGCTGACGCACGCTTTACGAGAAGCGAGTTTCAACGTGCCGCATGTCGAGGGCCCGATCGTTCCTCTGATCGTCGGCAGCGCAACGGATGCGGTTTCTCTTTCGGAACGGTTGCGGAGCGAATCGATCAATGCGCCTGCGATTCGCCCGCCGACCGTAGCAGAAGGGACGTCGCGGTTGCGCTTGAGCGTTCGTTCCGATCACACCGACGATCAAATCCAGCGCTTTATCGAAGCCGTAGCATGCACCGCTATCTCATAACCGGCACGGATACGGATGTCGGTAAGACGCGACTTGCAGCGTCGCTTGCGATCGCGCTTCGAGATCATGGCTTTGAACCGACAATCGTGAAACTCGTTCAGACCGGCGCCGCCGAAGGTGCGATTGGTGATGCGCAGCATGCAGGCGAGCTGACCGGTTTACGGCATCTTGAGCTGGCGCGTTTTTGGAAAGCGGCTGATCCATGGTCGGCCGCACTCGCTGAGGGCATGCCGCCAGTCCACGCCGAGGATCTCAAATTGGTTCTCGATCGCATCGACGGCCCGATCGTGGTCGAAGGATCGGGCGGCATCGCCGTGCCGCTGAACCGGACGCAAAGCTTTGCAGACGTAGCGCAACTCGCGCATCTGCAGGCGATTATTGTAGTCGGGCTGCGCATGGGCTGCATCAGCCACACGCTCCTTACCATTGCGGGATTGCGGGAGCGTGAGGTGCCGGTCGCCGGGGCCGTATTGACCGAACGCTGGGAGCCGACCGAAGATCATTTCCGAGACGATGTCGCGCGCGCGATCGGCGAACGCACCGCAATATTCGGCGTTCTGCGGTATGAAGTTGACGAGCGCGCAAGCATCGAAGACGCCGCAAAGTTATTCGAGCCGCTGTTTGCGCAGCAGATGGAGCACACGAACTGACCGCATGAGCAGCACGTTGCAGAGGATCCGTGACCGCGTGCTGGATCGACAGCTGCCGGCCGATGCGCCGTTGCTCGATGCAGTTGCGCAACTCCCGTCCGAGCATGTTCCCGAACTCCTTACGCTTGCGGATGCCGTGCGCGCGCAACGCTGCGGAAGCGGCGTCGCGGTTGAAGTGCTCTACAACGCGAAGAAAGGTGGTTGTTCGGAAGATTGCAACTTCTGCTCACAGAGCGCGCGATTCGCAACGGATGTTGACGCGGAGCCGCTCTCGTCGGTCCAAGGATTCATCGATGCCGCGCGTGATGCGCATGCTCGTGGCGCAGGCGAATTCTGCATCGTCGTCGCGGTGCGCGGACCATCGGCGAAATTGCTCGATCGCGTCTGCGAGGCTGTCGTCGCGATCAAACAAGAACTACCTTTGAACGTCGCCGTCTCGCTCGGCATCTTGCGCGACGATCAAATCGAACGGCTCCTGCGCGCCGGCGTCGACAAGGTCAACCACAACCTCGAAACATCGAAGCGCTACTTTCCGTTCGTCTGCACGACGCACTCTTATGAGGAGCGGTGGCAAACCTGTCTGCTCGTCAAGCAATACGGCATCGAGCTGTGCTGCGGCGGCATTATCGGCATGGGCGAAACAGTTGCGGATCGGCTCGACTTTCTCACCGCGCTGCAAGAACTTGAACCGCAAGAAGTGCCGATTAACTTTCTTAACCCGCGCCCCGGCACGCCGTTCGGTGAACGATCGCTGGTTGAGCCGGTAGAGGCACTGCGTTTCGTCGCGATGGCGCGTCTCGCGCTTCCGAACGCCTTGATCCGCTTCGCCGGAGGTCGCGAGGTGACGCTGGCGGGCCTGCAGGATCTGGGCATGCGCAGCGGCGCGAGCGGCCTTGTGCTCGGCAATTACTTGACGACAAGTGGCCGGAGCGACGATGATGACTTCGAGATGCTGAACCGCTTAGGGTTTGAAGTCCTAGCCTAAAATGCGCCCGCGAATATTTGGAATTGGACTGCGCCGCGCCGCGTTCATCATCGCGCACCACTCGCATGCGACAAAGGGAAACGCTTGATCGTTAGCGCCTAGCGCGCTTCGCTTTCGCTTACTTTCCGTACTAGTCGAGGGGTTTTCCATGGATCAGTCGAGGGCGCCGTACTTTCAGGCGCTATTGGACTACGTCGATGCGGGCGTAATCCCGTTTCACACGCCGGGACACAAGCAAGGCATTGGGATGGATCGCGCATTCCGCGAGTTCGTCGGCGACAACATCGCCTCGATAGATTTGACGCCGATGCCGGGCATCGATGACCTCTTGCAGCCCAAGGAGTCGATCTTGGAGGCGCAACGGCTGGCGGCCGAAGCATACGGCGCCGACCGCACGCACTTCTTGATCAACGGCTCGACGAGTGGAAACCAATGCATGCTGATGGCGGCGCTCGATCCGGGCGACAAAGTTGCCGTCCCGCGCAACTCGCACAAGAGTCTGCTCGGCTCGCTCGTGATGAGCGGCGCTCGGCCGATCTACATGCAGCCGGAAGTCGATGAAGCGTTGCACATGGATCATACGGTCACCCCCGCGACAGTCGAACGAACGCTCGACGAGCACTCCGATATCAGGGCCGTCTACATTGTGAGCCCAACATATTACGGCGTCGCCGCGGACTTGGACCGGATTTTTGAGATCGTGCATGCGCGCGGCAAATTGGTCCTCGTCGATGAGGCTTGGGGGCCGCATTTTCACTTTCATCCGGATTTGCCGCGCTCGGCGACGGCGGCCGGAGCGGATCTGTGCGTGAACTCCACGCACAAGATGCTTTCGAGTTTCTCGCAATCGTCGATGCTGCATCAGATCGGCGAGCGCGTGAGAATCGATCGGCTCGACGCCGTGCTCAAGCTCTTCTTGTCGACGTCTCCAAATCTACCGATGGTCGCATCGCTTGATGTTGCCCGCCGTCAAATGGCGATGCAGGGCGAAGCGCTTCTCTCTGACACGATCGCTCTCGCCCAGCGAACGCGCGCGCTGATCAACGAGATTCCGGGCGTCTACTGCTTTGGCGAAGAGCTCGTCGGCCGCGCCGGCGTCTTCGATTTCGACCCCACGAAGGTCACGATTACGGTTAAGGATCTTGGCTACACCGGATACGAGGCCTCAGCGATCTTGCGCGGGCGTTACAACGTTCAAGTCGAACTCGCCGACCTCTTCAACGTTGTCGCGCTCTTTACAATCGGCACGACGCAGGCGGCGGCCGACCGATTGGTCTTCGGCGTGAAAGAGCTGGCGCGCGAAGATCGCCCGGTCGATATCTTCTCGCCTTCGGGCGTTCTCGAGCGGCGCTTGAAAACGGGGACTTACAAGCTGCCGAAGATTCCGCCGTTGCGGATGCCGCCGCGCGAGGCGTTTCTCGCTGCGACGGAGCCGGTGCGCTTCAAGTCGAGCCAGGGCCGCATCTGCGCCGAAGTGATAACGCCGTATCCGCCGGGCATTCCGGTCATCGCGCCCGGCGAGGAAATCACCGCGGAGATCATCGACTACCTCGATCTCGAACTACGCGCCGGCGTGCACATGCAAGGGCCGTTCGATCCGCAGCTCAAGCGCATTCGCGTCGTCAAGTAAGAAGTCGAAGGACCTGCCGATGCGGTGGGTAAGTGGAAACTCAGACTTTGAGGATCAGTCTTGACCGTTAACGCTCCATCGATCGCTCCCGGCTGGGAGCTGACTCAACTCCTCGACATCTTTCCGCTTCAGATCCGCCAGTCGCTCGTGCGCTTATCGAATCTCGATAGCGTGATCGAGGTCGTGCTCGACTTGGGGCGTCCGCCCGAAGCGCGCTTTGAAAACGATTACGTCTACCTCTCCGATACGCCGGTCACGAATGAAGACATCGCACACGTCAGCTCGCGGCTTTCGGAGTTCAGCGCCGACAATCGCGCCGGAATCGAGCAGACGCTGCATCGGATTTCCGCGATCCGCAATCGCAACGGAAAGATCATCGGCGTGACGTGTCGCGTCGGACGCGCAGTATTCGGAACGATCGATATTATTCTGGACGTCATTCGCAGCGGCAAGTCCATCTGTTTGCTCGGCCGCCCGGGAATCGGAAAGACGACGATGCTGCGCGAGTGTGCGCGCGTCTTAAGCGAGGATCGCAAGCGTGTGGTGATCGTCGATACGAGCAGCGAGATCGCCGGCGACGGCGACATTCCGCACCCGGGGATTGGGCTCGCGCGTCGCATGCATGTGGCGGATCCGGCGCTGCAGCACGCCGTGATGATCGAGGCGGTGGAGAATCATATGCCGCAGGTGATCGTCATCGATGAGATCGGCACCGAAGCCGAGGCAATCGCCGCTCGCACGATCGCGGAGCGCGGGGTTGCGCTGATCGGCACGGCGCATGGGCAGACCCTCGAGAACCTGTTGATGAACCCGACACTCGCCGATCTTGTCGGCGGGATCGGCGCCGTAACGCTCTCAGATGAAGAAGCGCGCCGCCGCGGGACGCGCAAGACCGTTCTCGAGCGTAAAGCGCCGCCGACGTTTGACGTCGTGATCGAGATACAAGATCGCGATCGCCTGGCGATCCATCAGAACGTCGCAGACGTCGTTGATGCACTCTTGCGCGGCTACCAGCCACAGCCCGAAGTGCGCCAGCGCACGGCCAGCGGCACTGTCGCCATCGTTCAAGAAGCAAATCCGGAATCGATGCCGCGCATTCCGGCGGCCTACGCCGACGATCGGGTTGCCGGTGACGAATCTGAGCGCACGCTTCTAATCTTCCCGTACGGGGTATCGCGCAACAAGATCGAGCGGGCGATCCACAATCTTCGCCTCAACGCGGCGGTCGCGCGCAATTGGGATGATGCGGACGTCGTTTTGACGCTCAAGACGCTGGAACGTAAGGAATCTGCGAAGTTGAAGCAGATCGCGGCCGAAAATCTGCCGATTTACTCGATTAAAACGAACACCACGACGCAAATTCAAAATGCGCTGAAGGACGTCTTTAATCTGCCGCCCATCGACGTCGAAGAAGTTGCCTTGCGCGAAGCGGAAGAAGCCGTCTACCAGGTCATGCTCAATAGTCAGGCGGTCGAGCTGTCTCCGCAGACGTCATACGTGCGGCGGATGCAACATCAGTTAGCGGAGCGCTATCGCCTGCAGTCGCGCAGCACCGGCTTGGAACCCAACCGGCGCGTTCGTATCTTCAAAGAAGCCGAGATCGGGAGCGTCTGATGGAGTCTGCGCGGTTCAGCCTCGTATCGGTTTTTGTCGAGTTCGAGGCCCGAGGACGGACGCAATGCAGCGCATTGTGGCCGCCGCAGGAACGACGAAATCGGCAAAAAGCGGCCGAGGATGGGCCGCGTGGGACTTCATCAGAGGCTCCCTAGTATTTGGCGACGATCGAGCGCGTCGAAAATCAGATCGCAAAAGTCGAACGCTTTCGCGTAGCCTTCACGCAGTCAGGCCGCGACATTCGCGGCGATCGCGAGGTCGTAGGCGGCTATACAGGGCGATTTAGAAAGGGCGCTCCCGACCGGATGACGGTTGAAGGTTGGAAGGAACGCCGCTTTAGGCGGCTCTATCCCGGTTTCGACGCGGAGGTGTTGCTCGCGGACGGCACATACGCGCGCGGCAATATGCGTCTGAGCAGTGTTCGAAGTTCATATGAAGATCGGAGTAGGAGGAACAAATGGTCATTGGTGCGCCGGTGATTTCGCGCAAAAGCGTGCTTGCGAGCGCCGCTTCCGCGGGGCTCATTGCGACTTTCGGGCTCCCGGCCCGGGCCGCTCAGTCAAGCGTTGTCGGCGCGTGGAAGTTGGAATCGTTCGATCAGATGAGCGAAAACGGCGCGATGAAGCCTCGCTTTGGTCCCAATCCGGTCGGCTATTTGATTTATACCGCCAGCGGCCGCGTCTCAGCGACGCTTGCAGCCGCGCATCGTCCGAAGCTCTTGGCGCCGGATGCTTCTTCATCGACGGTGGAAGAACGCAGCGAAGCGTTGCGCAACTTCTTGGCATATGCCGGCACTTATGAAATCCGCGGCAATCACGTTTTTCACAAACTGGAAACCTGCATTTGGACAAACCTCGTTGGTACAACGTTGGAGCGTGCATTTGAGATCAGCGGCGATACGCTGGCGATTCGCACGCTGCCGCCGTA
>JAFARW010000190.1 GCA_019245275.1 Vulcanimicrobiota bacterium | reverse complement strand
ATCACCTCACCATTCGGCTGGCGCATCCATCCGATATCAGGCGTGCGAAGCTTTCATGAAGGTCTGGACATCGGAGTGGCTTCGGGAACGCCAATCGGCGCCGCTGAAGCCGGCCGCGTCATCTATGCCGGATGGTACGGCGGCTACGGCAACTATATCTCGATCGACCACGGCGGCGGCGTCTCCACGGGTTACGCTCACTGCTCGGCGATCTACGTCTCTGTCGGGCAAGATGTGCGGCAAGGCCAGACCATCGGCGCCGTCGGCTCGACGGGATACTCGACCGGCCCTCACCTTCACTTCGAGGTGCGAATCAACGGCAAACCGGTCGATCCGTTGACGCGTCTGCGCTGACCATAGCCGGCGGTGGCGGAATCGAGTCGACCCTGCAGAGAAACAGGGCGCACATGATTCGCATCGACGGCCGCGCGCCGGATCAACTCCGTCAGGTCACGATCGAGCCGGACTACCTGAAGTTTGCCGAAGGCAGCGCGCTGATCTCACTCGGCGACACGCGCGTGCTCTGCGCCGCAACACTCGACGATAAGGTCCCGCCATGGATGAAGGGGCGCGGGGTGGGGTGGGTGACGGCGGAGTACGCGATGCTGCCGCGCGCGACCCAAGATCGCACGGCACGTGAAGCGGTTCGCGGTCGCATCGGCGGGCGGACGCACGAGATTCAGCGGATCATCGGCCGCACGTTGCGAGCGGTCACCGACATGAGCAAACTTGGCGAACGGACGGTGTGGCTCGACTGCGATGTGCTGCAAGCCGACGGCGGCACGCGAACGGCCGCCGTAACGGGCGCGTACGTCGCGCTTGCGCTCGCACTTCTCAAGGCGTTCGATCCGTCGAGCGACGGCTGGCCCCTACGCGGGCAGATCGCGGCGACGAGCGTCGGCTTCGTGGACGGAATCGCTTTGCTCGATCTGCCCTATGAAGAAGATAGCCGGGCCGAAGTCGATATGAACGTCGCAATGACGGACAGCGGTCATTTCGTCGAACTCCAAGGCACTGCGGAAGCGCTCCCGTTCGACCGTACCAAGCTAGACGTACTTCTCGCTTTGGCGGAACGTGGCATCGGCGAACTCTTCGCCGTGCAGCGCCGCGTGCTCGAGCCCCTCGGGTTCCCGCTGCTCGTGCATGCCGGCTGATGCCACGGCGCTTCGAGCGCTTGTCTTCCTGGCTGATGAATTTCACATCACGCAGCGTCGCATGAAGACAGCGCAGCAACGGATGCACGAGCTCTTGGATCGCGGGGGTGTCTCTGAAGAAGAAGTGCAACGATATCTCAGCGCCATCAACGACTACTTCAGAAGCTTCGAGCGTGAGATTCGCGCGCATTTGAACTCACTCGATGGCCGCCTTGCGAAAGCGTATCAAGTGCAGTTCAATTTAACTGCGGAGCGAGCGGTCGCGGTCAAACGAATGGAAGCGACTCAGGCCGTGATTGCCGCAGCGGGACGCGTGGGAGACGAAGCTCGATGAAGTTGTTCGAAGATTTCGGCAAAGGCACGATCGAGTTCTTCGAATATGCCGGCGGTCTCACCGAGCTTGGCGAAGAGACACTCTCTTTTGTTGCCAAACTGCGGATCCGACTGACGGAAACGGTTCTGCAATGTTATTTGCTGGGCGTTCAATCGCTCGTCATCGTCCTGCTGACTTCGCTCTTCACCGGCATGGTGTTCTCTTTAGAATCAGCCGCTCAAGCGGTGAAGTATGGCGTCGGGACGCTGGTCGGCGGAGCCGTGGCTTACACATCGGTGCGCGAGTTAGGTCCGATGCTATCCGCCGTCGTTGTTGCCGGCCGGGTCGGCGCCGCGATTGCGGCCGAACTGGGTTCGATGGTGATCACCGAGCAGATCGAGGCGCTGCAATCGCTTGGCCTTGCACCGGCACGGTTCTTGGTCGTGCCGCGGCTGCTGGCGTTGATCATCATGCTGCCGCTGCTTGCGATCTTCGCCGACGTCGTTTCAATCTTGGGCGGCATGTGGATCGCGCAAACCTATGCGCACATCAGCTACGAAACGTTCATGTCGTCGGTACGGCAGACGATCGGATTTGACGACGTGACACGCGGGCTCGTGAAGTCCGTCGTCTTCGGCATCATTATCGCCCTGATCGGCTCCTATCAAGGATTGCGAACGCGCGGCGGAGCGGCGGGCGTCGGCGCGGCGACGACGGGGGCGGTTGTGATCTCGATCATCCTGATCTTCATCTCGAATTTCGTACTCTCGTACATCCTCTACGGCGGTTCGACCGGATGACCGACCTGCGACCCCTGGAAGATGCTCAGGACGGCGATACCGGCCAGGATGACCGATTGATTGCTCGCGTCGATAACGTGACGATGCGCTACGGCGACAAGATCGTGCTCGAAGATTGCTCACTCGACGTCGTCAAAGGCGCGATCACGTGTGTGATCGGGCTCTCAGGCGCCGGCAAGTCGACGATCCTGCGCTTGCTCAACGGCTTGCGTCGGCCCGAACGCGGCCACGTGTACGTCAAAGGCTTCGATATCTGCCACATGCCCGAGCGCGAGCTGATCGACTTTCGAAGCGCGATTGGTTTTGCGTTTCAATTCGCCGCGCTGCTGGATAGCATGACGGTGGGCGAGAACGTCGCGTTGCCCTTGCACGAGCATACGCGCATGTCGGCAGAAGAAATCGGGGAAACTGCGGAGGCGACGCTCGACAGTGTTGGTTTAGAGAACACGTACAACATGTTTCCGAGCGAGCTGTCCGGCGGTATGCTCAAACGAGCCGGGTTCGCCCGCGCCGTCGTGACGAATCCCGATATCGTCCTTTACGATGAACCGACGACCGGCTTGGATCCGATCATCACGAATCTGCTGACCGATACGATCAAGCATCTGCGCACCAAACTGAATGGAACCGCCGTTGTCATCTCACATGACCTGCACAGCATCTATATGATGGCCGATTATATTGCGATGCTCTACGAAGGCGCGATCATTGCGTACGGGCCGACCGACGAGATTCGTCGCTCGACGAATCCGATCGTTCAGCAGTTTTTGCAGGGCAGCGAGGTGGGTCCCATCCCTGTCTAGGGCCAATAGAGGCGACAATGTCTAAGCAGGCTCAAGTCGGCATATTCGCGCTCGTGGCGCTCGGGCTGCTCTTCGGCGTCTTCTTTACGATCACCGATTTCGCGACGCGGCACAGCGGCTACCGGATCGGCGTGCATTTCAACACGGCCGCAGGGCTGCATTCGGGAGCACTCGTGACTTTTAGCGGCGTGACGGCCGGCTCGGTCGACTCGATCGATCTGCTTCCCGATCACACGGTCGACGTGATCCTTGCCATCAACAAAGAGATCGATATCCCGCGCGACTCGAAGTTTCTGATTCAAGCGCCACTGACGGGCGATCCAAGCCTGGTGATCGTGCCGCGGCCGCCGCAGCCGCGCGCGCCGGGTATCGTCGGGCCGACGCCGGCACCGACAGCCGCGCCGCTCTTGGCGCGTGAGGTGCTGCCGATCGATCAACAGCCGGAAGGGACGAGCACTGCAACGATCGCGGATCTGCTTGAACAGGGCCAAGGCGAAGTCAAGCGGCTCGACACGATGCTAGGCGAGTTGCAGAAGCGCGAGCCGGCGTTGCTGAACGAACTGCAATCGACGCTTGCGAATGCAAACGAGCTGACGGTCAGCGCCAGGGAGCAGGTAGCGTCACTGTTCGGGACGCTCCAGCCGGCAATCAACAGCGCGAGCAGCAACATCGTTGATTTGACGGATACGTTGAACAGGACGGTCACGGCAAATTCCGGCAAAGTCGACACGCTGTTGACGAGCCTGAATGGAACTGCCGTATCGCTCAATCAATCGGTCGGAGCGCTGAAGAGTATCGCAACGAATCCGAACGTGAAACAGAACCTGATCAATACGACGCAGAGCATAGCGCAGACGACCCAGACGCTCGCGCAGCTGACGGGCGACTTGCGCCAGATCACTGGGAATACGCAAACGCAAGCTCAGTTGCGCGACACGATCGCGCAACTCGACGCCGCGACGCAGAAGGCGAACTCGCTCTTGGCAGCTCTCGGCGGAACAAGCCATGTTGCCGGAGTCGACACCGGCGCTACGCCGTCGCCCAGTGGCGGTGGGGGACCGCCGAACAGCCCGCCTGGAGCTCCGGGTGGCGTTCAGCAGAATCTAAAGAGCAAGATCTCGGGCATCGCGCGGAACCTCTACGCAATTCAGGTCCGCGTTAACGAGCTCTCGCCGCAGCGCACGATCGGATCGAACCCACTGCTAACGTCGGATCGCGGACCGCAGGCGGACTTCAACATTCTCTTCCTGCCGAAGGCGAATACGAGCTTGCTGGTGGGCGCGAACGACATCGGTGCGAAGACGACTTGGAACTTCGCGGAGCTTACGAACGTCGGAAGCGGCTTTCGCATCGGCGGCGGAGTGCTGTATTCGCAGCTGGGCGGCTTGGCTCAGTACTGGCGTGACCGCATAGGCGTGGAAGGAAGAGTCTACAACCTGCGTCGGCCGACGTTCGACGCGTATCTGAACGCTCGCGTGACGCCGCTTTCGCAGCTGTTCATCGGCGAGCGCGATCTGACGCACGCCGAGCGTCGAACCGTTTTCGGCCTGCAATTGCAGTTCTAATCTCTTAACGCTGGCGATGGCGGAAAAGCGGCTGCGAATCGGCATCACGGGCGCCGGCGCGATGGGGACGCTCTTCGGTTACCATCTCGCGCAGATGTGCGACGTCACGATGTTCGATCAGAACGCGGCGCTGCTTGAGTGCATCAAACGCGATGGATTGCGCGTGAACGACGCGCCGCCGCGGCCGGTCGCGGTCGCTCGGGCGGTGAGCGATCTCTTCGGGTCGTCGATGTTGTTCTTGTTCGTTAAAGCAGTTGACACTCTGCGGGCGCTGCGCCCCTTTGCCGGCCAGTTGAATCCCTCCACGCCAGTCGTTTCACTGCAGAATGGCATCCGAAACGAAAGCGCGATCAAGGCTGCGCTCGGCGGCGCCGTGCCGGTGGTACTCGGCATCACGACCGAATCGTCACTGAGCATCGGTCCAGGCCAGGTCCACAGTTTGCAGAGCGGTCACACGATCCTCGGATCGGGTGGCGCATCGCCGGAAACGTCGCAGCGCGTCGCTCAAGTGCTCTCCGCGAGTGGCCTGCGAACGTCCGTCGTCTACGATATCCGGCCGCATCTGTGGGGCAAGCTCGTCGCCAACACTGCGATCAACGCGATCAGCGCGCTGCTCGACTGTCCGGCCGGCGCCATTCTAATGGACGAAAATGCAGCGCGTCTTTCGAA
>JAFARW010000224.1 GCA_019245275.1 Vulcanimicrobiota bacterium | reverse complement strand
GATGCGGCGTTCGATGATCCGGATTGGCTCTTCGAAATCAAGTGGGACGGTTATCGCGCGCTGTGCAAAGTAGACGAGCGTGGCAAGCTCTCGCTGACGTCACGCAACGGGCTCGATTTCCTCAACCAATTCGGCGAGCTCGAAGATTTAGCAGGCGCGTTTGCAAGCGTTCCGATCCTCGTTGACGGCGAGATCGTTAGCCTGGATTCCAAGGGTCGCTCTTCGTTTCAACGGCTGCAAGGCAGTTTCAACCGCCATCGTCCCAGCGCTCGCTCTGCGTCGGCCGAGAAGTACCCGCTGACGTTCGTCGTGTTCGATTGCCTTTATGCGGATGGCAAAAGCCTTCTTAAGACGCCCCTTGAGGAACGCAAAGCGATTCTCGAACAACTGATCGCGGATCCGGGAAAAGTCTTGTACTCAAAGCACGTTCTCGATCATGGGCGCGCGCTTTTCGAGCAGGCGCAGCAGCAACAGCTCGAAGGCATCATCGGCAAGAAGCGCGACTCTACCTATCAGGAGCGACGCAGTCGGGACTGGGTCAAGATTAAAGCCCAGCTCATGCAAGAGTGCGTGGTGGGTGGTTACACCGAACCGCGCGGCAGCCGCAAAGGATTTGGATCGTTGCTGCTCGGTCTCTACGATAAGGGGAAACTCGAGTACGCCGGTCATGTGGGAACCGGATTCGACGAGCGAAATCTTGCCGACATCTTCAAGAAATTGCGCGCAATCGAGGTCAAGCAATCACCGTTCCAAGGAGCGGTTGAATCGAATACGCCTGCGCACTGGGTAAAACCGCGGCTCGTCGCGCAGGTGCGCTTCACGGAGTGGACGCGCGATGGGCTCATGCGTCATCCCGCATTCCTCGGCTTGCGCGTGGATAAGGATCCGAAAACGTGCGTTCGTGAGGTGGCGCTGGACGCCGATCGCATCGCATAGTGGCAGGCCGTAAGCAGACCGCCGCGATCGGCGGCCGGCAACTGACGCTTTCAAATCTCGAAAAGGTCCTTTGGCCGGACGATGGCTACACGAAAGGCGATCTGATCCGGTACTATCAGAACGTTGCGCAGTGGATTCTTCCACATCTAAAAGATCGACCGCTGACGCTGCAGCGATATCCGGATGGAATCGAGGGGCCATCGTTTTTCGAAAAACAGGCGCCGAAGTTCACTCCGATGTGGGTGAAGACCGTTCGCGTCAGCGCGCCGTACCGGACCAGAGGCACGGCCACGAAGATCGACTACATCCTGTGCAACGACGAACCGACGCTGGTCTTCTGCGCGAACCTCGCATCGATCGTGCTGCACGTCTGGTATTCGCGCGTTGAATCAGTGGATTCGCCGGACTACGCGCTCTTCGATCTCGACCCGTTCGAATGCACCGTGAGGACGCTTGCCAATGTAGCGCTGGAGCTTCGCGATACGCTGCAGCAGATCGGCTTAGAGCCGCTCGTGAAAACGTCGGGTGGCTCCGGTATGCACGTCGTCATTCCTTTGCGAGCGGTTTACACGTACGATGCGATCAAACAGTTCGGCGAAATCGTCGCACGCCGTGTCGCGCAGGCGCGTCCGAAAGAAACGACTTTTGAGCGGGTCATTGCGCGGCGTCCGAAGGGAACCGTTTATCTGGATTACGTGCAAGTCGGACGGGGAAAGACCGTAGTGCCGCCCTTTTCGGTTCGCGCACGCGCGCGAGCCCCGGTCTCGATGCCGCTGGATTGGAGCGAGGTCGAGGCGTTGGCTCGTAAGCGGAATCCTGACCCCGCGGGCGAGTTCGCACGCTGGACGATGAAGAACGCGGTCAGCCGTCTAAAACGTGAGGGCGACCTTTGGGCCGGTAAGCGCTGGCGCCCGGCGCGGCTCGAGCCCGCGATCAAGCGGGCGCAGAAAATCTGGAAATAGGAGACAACGAACTTTTATGCCGCACGCAATCTGGACCGGAGCGATCAATTTTGGTCTCGTTACGATTCCGGTCAAGCTCTTTACCGCAATTCGCGCGAACGATCTTGCATTCAACTTGCTCCATCGTAAGGATGAAGGACGGATCAAGTACGAGCGCATCTGCTCGGTTGATGGAAAGAGCGTTCCCTGGGACGAGATCGTCAAGGGCTACGAATACGAAAAAGGCCAGTATGTCCTTCTGACGGATGAGGACTTCAAGCGGGTCAACGTCGAGGCGACGCAATCCGTCGACATCGTCGAATTCGTTGATCTCGACCAGATCAGCCCGATGTTCTTCGACAAGCCGTACTATCTCGAACCCGAGAAGAAAGGTCGCCATGCGTACGCGCTGTTGCGCGAATCGCTGAACACTGCAAACAAAGTTGCGATTGCGCGTGTCGTCATTCGCAGTAAGGAGCACATCGCGGCGGTCAAACCGATCGGCGATGCGCTCGTTTTAGAATTGATGCATTGGGCGGATGAGATCGTCTCTCCCGACACGCTCGACTTTCCAAAGGCCGAGAAGATGCCGCCTGCGGAGCTGAAGATGGCGAAGATGCTGATCGACACGATGGCCGCCAAGAAATTCGAACCGGAAAACTTTGAAAATAAATATCACGACGAGCTCATGGCGATGATCGAAGCGCGCGCAGCCGGCAAAGAATTGCCGAAGGCGCCCAAAGCCGCGCCGCGTGCAAAAGTCGTCAATCTCATGGACGTCCTTCAGCAGAGCTTGGAACAGACGAAGAAGCATCGTGCGCCGGCGGCGGCATCCGCCAAGAAGGCGACGGCCGCGCGCCGCAAACGCAAAGCGGCGTGAAGAGCGCCTAGGCCTGAACGAGCTTCTCTTCAGAAAGCGATGCCGGCGCGGCGTCGCTTTTTTCTTGCATTTGCTCGCGTTTTGTTGAAAAGAGGCCGAGGACCAACGCGATCAATTCAAAGCAGAGCGAGACGAGGCCCGCAAACGGCGACCCAAAGCGTCCCAGAACCGCAGTCGATGCCATCGGCGTCACGACGCCGGAGAGACTATCGAGGCTCGATGCTACGCTCAAAATCGTCCCGCGCTGATTTGGTGGCGCGGCTTGGCTGATCAACGAAGTGATCGTCGGATTCGTGAGCGACATTCCAATTCCGAAGAGTGTGAAAGCGGCGGCAACGGTCCAGAACGTGTGGACGAACGGAATCATCATGAAGGAGCAAACCAGCGTCGCAAGCCCGAGATTTGAAGTCCAACGATCGCCAAGCGCATCGGAAACGCGGCCGACTAACAGCGCCTGCAGGAGCGCGTTTAGAACTCCAAAGCCGGCAAACATATAGGCCGCTTGCGACGCGGTCATTCCCAGTGCGGCTTGCAGGTAGAGCGCAAAGACGGCGAACCACGCGTAAAGCCCGAGCGAAATCGCGAGCTTCTGCCAGAGGACGGGCGCCGTTCGTTTGTTTTTCAGGTTCGCGACGATCTCAGAAAAAGAAGCGACCTTCTCGCGCGTTTCCCGCTTCGTCGATTCCGGCAGCATTGCGATGGTGACGATCAGCGTTACGAGCTGCAATCCGGCAGCGACGAGGAACGGCGCGGAAAATCCGAAGCGATCGAGTAAGAAGCCGCCGATCAATCCGCCGAACGGAAAGCCGGCGCCGAAGGCAGCAGCGACGTACGAGTATGCGCGGGTGCGTTCTTTCGGTTCAACGAGGTCCGTCACGTAGGCTTGCGTCACGCCGATGTTGCCGCCCGATAAGCCTTCGATAATACGGGCGATGAACACGATCACCATCGTCGGCGCGAACGCGAGGATCGCCCAGCCGATCGTGGCGCCGATCTGGCTGATGATCAAGACGCCTTTGCGTCCGATTCGATCGGAGACGTTGCCCCAGATCGGTCCGGCGATCAGGCCGCAGAAGGCGAACGTCGAGAAAAGAATGCCGACGGTAAAATCCGATGCGCCGAAATGCTTGACGAAATACGGCAAGATTGGGATCAAGATGCTGAATCCCATGATGTCGATGAACGTGATCCCGAGAATCGGGAGCAGTTTGCGTACCATTTAACAGGCGCTTCGCTGAAAGCTCCGCGCCCCCCACACGCAAAGCGCGTGGGGCCCCCCAGCCCGCCCTGTTCGCGGTGGCGTCAGCCCTCCGCTTCGATTGGTAAGATGAACGTTTCGATGCGCTCACCTTTGCGCGCGAGCGTCAACTTTCGGCTGCGCGAGAGATCGATCGTCGTCAACTTCTTGTGCAGTTCGTCGATGCCGACCAGCGGCTCGTCGTCGAAAGCAACGATCACATCGCCTTCCTTAATACGCGCAGTTTGAGCGGGGCTTCCAGGTTCGACGGAAAGAACGAGGACCGCGCTCTTCTGGGTCAACGACTGCCGGCGCACAAAGTGACGCGGCAGCTCGACGTCCTGGCCGGCGATGCCGAGATAGCCGCGCCGTACGCGTCCGTCCCGCATTAAAAGGCTCGCGATGTGTTTTGCCGTGTTGATCCCAATAGCAAAACAGATACCTTGGCCGGGAAAGACGGCTGTGTTGACGCCGATAACGGAACCGTCGGCCGTCACGAGCGGACCGCCGGAATTGCCGGGATTCAGCGCTGCGTCGGTTTGAATGATGTTGTCCATCAGACGGCCCGATTGCGAACGCAGCGAACGGCCGACTGCGCTGATCACGCCGGCGGTCACAGTGTATTGCAGACCGAACGGATTGCCGACGGCGACGACGAGTTGTCCGGGGCGCAAGCGCGCGGAATCTCCGAGTTCAGCGGCAACCAACTCGGGCGCATCGACGCGCACGACTGCGAGGTCCGTGTGCGGATCGGATCCGATAAGCGCCGCGGGCAGTTCGCGTCCGTCGAGCAGCGAGATCGTAATTCGCTTCGCGCCGTGAACGACGTGGCTGTTTGTCAGTACGAATCCATCGGGCGTGAAGATAAAGCCCGATCCGTTGCCGGAGTGATTTCCGCGCACGTCGATGTTGACGACGGATGGGCTGACGCGCTCCGCAGCCGTTACAACGGCTTGCGAATATGCATCGAGAACTTCGGTTTCGGGCTCGGCGCTTACTAATGTCAGGGGAACGGTCATCTTCAGTTCGCTTAAAAAACGTCTAGCGGCGGTGAGGGTTTCACGCGGGCGCCGACGAATCGCGGCTGGCCTCAAGTGGCCGGCCCAGGTGGCGGAATTGGTAGACGCGCTGGTTTCAGGTATCAGTGGCCGCAAGGTCGTGGGGGTTCGAGTCCCTTCCTGGGCAAATTTCCGGCGCTTTTTCCGCTGAGCTTCGTTGGCGTTTCGCTTGTGTATGTGCGATATAAACGGCGCTCACGCCGCCTCGCTCAGCGAAAAAATCGCTCGGAAATTACACAGTGGCGCGAAAGAAAATAGCGCCGCGCTTGGCGACGCGACGCTATTTGCTGTGGGTGTGCTATGCCTATGGGGTAATGGCCACGCCAACCGGGCCATTAGGATCGCTGATGGTCGGAGTCGTGGGTGTCCCGTTTCCTGAGAAAGTATGGACGGCGTTCTGGTCCACAACGTAGATTCGGCCA
>JAFARW010000143.1 GCA_019245275.1 Vulcanimicrobiota bacterium | reverse complement strand
TTTGGGAGAGCCGAAGTTCCGTTGCCGGGCGGCTGTGTGCTCGGGACGCGCGCGACCGATATGCACGAGCACGCTTTCCGCGCGCTTGGCGCGGACGTCAAGAATGCACACGGCTATCTGATCGCGACTGCCAAGCGCAAGAGGTTGCACGGCGCCGAAATCGAGTTGCGGATGCCAAGCGTCGGTGCGACGAAGAATGCGATGTTGGCGGCCGTAAATGCGGAAGGCACGACGACGATCCGCAATGCGGCGATGGAGCCTGAGGTAGCGGACCTCGCAAATTTCCTCAATTCAATGGGCGCAAACGTTCAAGGCGCCGGCTCCGATACGGTCGTCATCGACGGAGTTTTGGAATTGCACGGTGTCGAGTATTCGATCATCTCGGATCGGATCGTCGCGGGGACTTTGCTTCTTTGCGGGGTGACGACGCGCGGCGACGTCACGGTCACGAACTGCAAACCGGAGCAACAGCGATCGCTGCTCGATAAACTAACCGAGTGCGGCGTCGAAACGAGCACCGGAGACGATTGGGCGCGCGTTAAGGCCGACAACGTGACCGGCGGCTCGGACATCTTAACTGCCCCCTATCCCGGCTTTCCGACGGACTTGCAACCGCAGGTCGTCGCGTTCTTTACGACCGCACCCGGAACGAGCGTTGTCGAAGAATCGATCTTCAACGCGCGGTTTTCGTACGTGAATGAGTTGGCGCGCATGGGGGCCGACGTCCGCGTGGCGATGGAATCGAACTCGGCGCTGATCAAAGGCGTTCCGTTTCTCTCGGGCGCGCCGGTTGAGGCACCGGATATCCGCGCCGGCGCAGCGCTCGTCATCGCTGGGCTCGCTGCGCAGGGTGAGACGGAAATCATCGGACTCGAATACATCGATCGCGGTTACGAGCGCTTCGAAGAGATGCTCTCCTCGCTGGGCGGCCAGGTGCAGCGTTCGAGCGGCATCACGCCGTTCGCGGAGCCGACCGGACTTTTCGAGACGAGCGCGTATCCTAAGGTGCGCTCGAAGTAGCGTTTGTCCGCTGGGGGCCGCCGCGCCCCCAAAACTTTGCATTTTCATAAGGGAGTAGAACTTGGATATCGGGATTGACCTGGGCACGGCAAACGTGCTGGTCCATGTCAGAGGAAAGGGCATCGTGTTGCGCGAGCCGTCGGTTGTCGCGAAAGACAAGCGGACAAATCGCACGCTGGCCGTCGGCGAAGAGGCGCGCTTGATGCTCGGTAAGACGCCGAGCCATATCGTTGCAATCCGTCCGTTACGGGATGGCGTCATTGCAGATTTCGAAGTGACCGAGGCGATGCTGAATTACTTCATCAAGAAAGTCACTAAAAATCGATCGCTGTTCTCGACGGTATTCAAGCCGAAGCCGAATGTCGTGATCTGCGTTCCGGCGGAAATCACGAGCGTCGAAGAGCGCGCCGTTCGCGACGCTGCCAAACTCGCCGGCGCACGCAGCGTCGACATCATTGAAGAGCCGATGGCGGCGGCGATCGGTGCCGGACTTCCGATCGACGATCCATCCGGCAGCATGGTCGTCGACGTCGGAGGCGGGACTACGGACGTCGCAGTGATTTCGCTTGGCGGTATCGTCGTCGCCGAATCATTGCGCGTTGCCGGCAACAAGATGGATGAAGCGATCATCCGTTACACGCGTCGGGTTTACAATTTGATGATCGGCGAACGCACGGCCGAGGAGATCAAGATCAAGATCGGCTCCGCCTACCGACTTGAAAATGAACTGGCGATGGAAATCCGCGGCCGCGATCTAATCAACGGCCTGCCGAAAACAGTCAAGATCACGAGCGAAGAGATCCGCGAGGCGCTAGCGGAGCCCGTCGGCGCGATCGTCGAAGCGGTCAAATCCGTTTTGGAAAAAACGCCACCGGAGCTATCGTCGGACATCATCGACCGCGGCGTAATCCTCACGGGCGGCGGCGCGCTGCTGCGCGGCTTTGACAAGCTGCTGACGGAGGTGTGCGGGATACCGGTCATCGTCGCCGACGACCCGCTTTCGTGCGTGGCCATCGGCACGGGAATGCGGGTGCGGGTGTAGGGCCCTTCGACAAGCTACGGTGACACGTGGATCGGATTGATGCGCGCGCCGAAGCGCGCGAACGCGTTTGCGAGGAAGTCGCCGCCGTCATCTACGGCGGCGGAACGGTGATCTTTCCGACCGATACCGTCTACGGAATCGGATGCGATCCATTTCGGATCGACGCGATCGACAAGATCTACGAAGCCAAGCACCGCCCCGATCACAAGCCCTTGAGTCTTCACCTAGCTTCGGTCGGTGAGTTTCTTGAATACGTGCCGGGGAATGCGGCGGCGACCTTAGCCGCGCGCCGATTGATGCCGGGGGCGGTGACGATGATCGTGCGTCGTCCTGCGTTCATTAGTGACGACGTGAGTTCGGGGCTCGCGACGCTTGGCTTCCGCGTGCCGGACGATCCGCTGTGCAGCGCGATCTTGGATCGCGTTGGTCCGCTCGCCGCGACGAGCGCGAACACGAGCGGCGAGCGTCCGTATTACGGTGAGGGCGACGTCGAGGCGCTGCCGGCGGCCGATTTGCTGGTCGAGAACGGCCCGACGCGCTTCGGCGCCGAATCAACCGTGCTCGACCTCTCCGCCGCGGTGCCGCGCGTGCTGCGCGAAGGCGCACTTTCAATGGAATACCTGACCGAACGGCTTGGACCCCTTGTCCGCCAAACGCCGAAGGCGAGAAAAAAATGAAGATGCTTAAGAGAAACTCGATTCTGTTAGGGCTGCTGATTGCGGGAACGCTGGGCGCGAACGGCCCGACGCCGTCGCGCGCGGCAAAGCCGTCGCAACAGAACGTGTTCTTCAACATGGGCCTCTGCAGAGTCAGCACGGCTGCGCTCGATACGAGCAACTTCCGCGCGGGCGACTTTACGGTTCCGACCCACATTTCGGTCACGTGCCCCAACCGATCGATCGACGCGGATCGCGCGAAGGGCAATTTCTCTCGGAAGCACGCCACGTTGTACGGGCACGTCGTCGTCCACGATGCGCAGGGTGGCGCAGGGCTATCAGATTTCAGCCCGTCGGGCACCGCATCCGCCGGTCCGGCAACGCTGAGCAGCGACCAACTCCAGATCGATAGCGAGAATAAGGTCTATACAGCGATTGGAAACGTCCACTATGTGCAGGGGAACCGGGTGATCGATGCGCGTCAAGGCACGCTCGATGACAACACGAAGATCTTAACGCTTGAGTCGCTGCACTTCGCGGAAGGCATCCAAAGCGGCAATGCGGATCATGGCGTGCTCAACGATGTCACACACGATCTCGACTTAACCGGTTCCGTCCACGTCG
>JAFARW010000078.1 GCA_019245275.1 Vulcanimicrobiota bacterium | reverse complement strand
GGTGGCCCTTCGACAAGCTCAGGGTGACACTATGACGATGCCAACATGGCGCGAGCGCTAGGTTGCGCTTCAAGCAAATCCGCCAGGCCGCGATTCTCCGCCTTCTCGAGGCGAGGATCGCGCTCGACGATTTCTTCGGCGCATCTTTTCGCGGCGCGGTAGATGTCGATGTCGCGAACGAGATCCGCAACCTTAAAATTGACGAGCCCGGACTGTGCCGTTCCGGCGAACTGTCCGGGCCCTCGCTGGCGCAAATCTTCTTCTGCGATCTCAAAGCCATCCGAGGATTGCGTTAAGAACGCGAGCCGCTCGAGTTCTCCTGCCTCATCGGGAGCGATCAACAGACAATACGATCGCGCCGCGCCCCGACCGACGCGTCCGCGAAGCTGATGCAACTGCGCAAGACCATATCGGTGCGCGTCAAGCACGACCATGACCGTCGCATTCGAAACGTCCACGCCGACTTCGATCACGGTTGTGGACACGAGCACATCGAGCGTGCCGCTCACAAAGCGCGCCATCACCTCGTCCTTCTCCCGAGGGGTCAAGCGGCCATGGAGCAAGCCGACACGCAAATCGGCGAACTCTGCTTGGCGCAATCGCTCGTATTCCGCTGTCACGCTCGTGGTTCCAAACTCCGATTCTTCGATCGCCGGCGCGACGATGTACGCTTGCGCAGCGTTTTGCGCGTTGAGTCGAACGAACTCGTAGGCCTTCGCTAGTCGACTGCGTCGCAACGTAAACGTTTCGATGGGCGTGCGTCCCGGCGGCAGCTCGTCGAGAACCGACAGATCGAGGTCGGCATAAACCGATTGCGCGAGCGTACGCGGAATCGGCGTGGCCGTCATGTGAAGCGTGTGCGGCCAAAGCCCTTTCGCACGCAGTTTCGCGCGCTGCTCAACGCCAAAGCGGTGCTGTTCATCGATGATCACGAGCCCCAGTTGCGCAAAATCGACCCCCTCGGTGAGAAGCGCGTGCGTGCCGACGGCAAGGCGCGCTTCGCCGCTCGCGAGTTTGCGTTTGGCGGCCTCGCGTTCGCGGCCGGTTTGGCTCCCGAAGACCGCTTCAACCGTAATCCCCAGCGGCAGAAGCAACGGCGCCAACTTGGCCGCATGTTGCGCGGCCAAAATTTCCGTCGGAGCCATGAGTGCTGATTGAACGCCGTTGCGCGCAGCCATGAGAATCGCCGCCGCGGCCACGAGCGTCTTCCCGCTTCCAACGTCACCTTGCAAGAGCCGGTTCATTGGCGCGTCGCGCGCCATGTCGCGCCAAATCTCATCGATCGTGCTCCGCTGCGCTTGCGTCAAGTCGAACGGCAGATTGCGCTCAAACTCAGCTAGGAGGTTCCCAGGGCGTTTGAGCGCCTTGGCCTTCTCGCCCGTTTCGCGCTCCGCACGCTTTAGTTGTGCCGCCAGCGCGAGCGACAAGAACTCAGTGAAGATGAAGCGCTTGCGGGCTGAAGCGGCTGCGTCCGGCGTTTCGGGCACGTGAATGTCGCGGTAGGCCTTATCGGCCGCAGAGAATCGCAATGAGCGCGCAACGCTTTGCGGGAGCGGATCGTCGGCCAGATCGACGAGGCGATCGAGATTGCGCATGAGGACCTGCCTGATCTTACGCGACGTCAAACGCTTCGTCGCCGGATAAACCGGAACGATTTCGCCGCGATAACGCTCGCGATCATCGAGCGAGCGGTGGAGCATCACGTTCATCGCGGTGACGCCCCGCATCTTCGTCACGCGGCCTCGCACGAAGACGCGCTGTCCTTGGCGCAGCGCGCCGATCAGGTACGCGCGCCCGAACCACGTCGCGATGAAGCGCCCCGTGTCATCCTCGATCTCAGCCTCGATGATCGGCAGCCGCGCGCGTCTTTCACGCACTCGGACGATGGAGCCGACCGCATTCTCCTCACTTTCGCTTCTTCCGAGCTCCGCCGCTGGAGTCACGATGCGCAGATCATCGTAGCGAAACGGGAAGTGGTTGAGGAGATCGAGCGGGGTTCGCACGCCGAGTTCATCGAATCGAGCGGCCAACTCTTTGCCGATTCCGCCAAGATCCGTTAACGTGCTCATGCGGCGGCGCCCTGTAGCGATCGCGTCAACGCGTAGATCGTGCGAATCGTCGGAATGCTCACGCCGTATAGGTCCGCCACTTCAATTACAGCGCCCACGATCGGCTCAAGCTCGAGCGGACGCCCCGCTTCCAAATCTTGCAGCATTGACGTTTTGACGTCCGCTAGGCGCGCCGCCACTTCGATTCGCTCATCGACGCGGATTTCCAGCGGTGAACCGGCTGCCGCTGCAACGCGCAACGTCTCGGTCATCAGCCGAGCGATCAGGCGGCCCGTCGGCGGATCATCAAGCATCGGTTTGATCGTTCGTCGCGTTAGAGCGCTCACCGGATTCAGCGATACGTTCCCGAGAAGTTTGCGCCAAACCGCGGGCCGCAAATCGGGCGGCGCCGTAACGCCAAGCCCCGCCGCATCGAAAAGCCCCACGACTTCTTCTAATCGCCCGTCCGATCGCGCACCCGGCGGGTTTCCGAAGATAAAATCGGGATCTCCCGACTGATGGATGACGCCCGGGTTGAGGATCTCGCCCGAGGTGTGAATCACGGCGCCCACGATCAGTTCGCGCGGAATTGCCGCCCGAACGCGTCCGCTCGGATCGACACTCTCAAGCGAGCGATCTTCGAAATACCAGAACGGGATGCCGTTTTGCAAGGGCACGATCGTGGCGCGGCTTTGAGTCGCGAGGACTAACTGGGGAACGATTTCTCCAAGTTGGTGCGCTTTAACCGCGATCAGAACGGCGTCGAAGACACCGAGCTCGCGCAGATCATCAGATGCCGCAACGCTGACGGTGAAGTCGCCGGCTGAGCTCTTGATCTGCAATCCATCGCGCCGAATCGCAGCCAAGTGCGCGCCGCGAGCGACGACGCCGACCGCGTTTCCGGCACGCGAAAGCATTGCAGCGATAAAGCCGCCGATCGCGCCGGCGCCCACAA
>JAFARW010000068.1 GCA_019245275.1 Vulcanimicrobiota bacterium | reverse complement strand
ACGATGTCGTGCCGCGTAACATTCATGTCAGTCGTAGTTTGCTGGCTACAAGGGAGCGGGGGCTTTTCCTTTTAAGTGTGCATCTCTCGTGTCTGCGCAAGCCGAACAACCCCGTCGCGACATTTATCGTTTCTTCGGCGTCGAGACAACCGCGTCTGCGGGTCTCGTCTCGATCGTTGCGGTCGCATTAGCCGGCCTCACGCTCGGCTTTTTCGGATGGTATTACGCCGTTCTGCCGTTGCATCGCGAGTTGGTCTCCGAGGTGTCGCTGCCCGCCGGAATGGTGGCTGGAGCGATCATTGCGTTGTGGCTCTGGCAATCGTACTCGGCGTACTTCGCGCGGCGCGCCGGTGTGAAGCTGGAACGCGCGTTGCAATACGATGCGATCTCATGGCTCTGCTGGCTGCTGCTTTGGCTTTCATTCGTATTGCCGCTGGGCGTGACGCACAGCGGACGCATGTTGGCAATCAGCGGCGCTCTCTTTGCGGTTGCTAAACTGGCGATCGCGGTGCGCTTCAACCAAACGGTTCGCGAGGTACTAACCGACTTTCTGATCTCGCGCTTTGCAATCGTCGTCATTGCCGAGCTTGCGGCGGTCATCATCGGGCAGCGCACCGGCACGCATGTCGCGGAATCGCGCCATCTTCTGCTAGCCGTCTGGGGCCGCTGGGACGCCGTCCACTATCTCGACATCGCGACCAAGGGCTACCATGGAACAAACATGGCGTTCTTCCCGCTCTTTCCGTTGCTGATCGCGATCGTTGGTTACTTTACCGGAAATCATCTGATCGCTGGGCTCGTGATTTCGAACGTCGCCTTCTTTTTCGGCTTGCTCTACCTTTATAAGCTGGTCGAGCATGAGTTCGACCGAACGGTCGCGCGCCGCGCGATCTTTTATATCTCAATCTTTCCGACTGCGATCTTCTTCTCAGCGGTGTACACCGAGTCGCTGTTCCTGGCGCTGACGGTTGCGTCTTTTTACTACATTCGCGAAAGGAAGTGGGTGCTCGCCGGTATTATCGGCTTGCTTGCGTCGCTAACGCGCGCCGAAGGCGTCTTGCTCGTCGTGCCTTATCTGATCGAATGGTTTGCCGCTTATCGTGCCGGCGCCCGTGGAGAGTGGAAGCCGTTTTTGGGCCTCGCACTGATTCCGCTTGGACTAGTACTCTACATGGCGTGGCTCTGGGTTCTCAACGGCGATCCACTCTATTTTTCGCACGTGCAGATTCACTGGAACCGCCACCTGGCGCCGCCGTGGGCGAGCGTCAGCCATGCGTTCTACGCGATGGCGCATGCGAAAACGGGACAGATCGTCGCCAACCAGATCCTCGAGCTCACATTTACCGCACTGATGATCGGCGTCTTGCTGGCCGGCTGGAAGCAACTGCGGCCATCGGCAGCCGCCTACATGGCACTTTCAATTCTCATTCCGATGTCAACATCGAGCTTGATGAGCATGCCACGGTTTGCGCTGGTGCTCTTCCCGATGTTTTCGATTCTCGCGTTATGGGGACGGCGCCCCGCAATCAATAATCTGATCGTTGCGCTTTCCTTGCCGCTGCTCGGCCTCTTCACGGTGCTATTTGCTGATTGGTATTGGGTTGCATAGGTCGATTCGTGGACTCACGCACCGCCGCGGCGTGCGGCAATTCGTCAAGTTTGGCGTGGTCGGCGCATCCGGGTTCGTCGTCAACCTCATTGTTTTCACGGCCCTGCAGCGGCTCGTTCCTAGCCACGCGCAGCCGGTATCGTACAGCGTCATCTACTCGATCGCATTCCTCTCAGGCGGCGTTTCCAATTACTATCTGAATCGAATCTGGACGTTCCGCTCGGAAGGCCATGCGCTCGTTGAAGGCGTGCAATTTCTGACGGTGTCCGCGCTCGCGCTCGTCGTCGGCTTGATCGTTTCGGCCTTAGTCGCGCCGTATTTAGGGCACGGTCACCGCACGTGGCTGCTCGCAACGATCGCCGGTATTTTCGTCAACTTCTTCCTGAATAAGTATTGGACGTTCAAGCACGTCGCTTAGCGACTTGGACGCTTCCGCTGGCGGCGGTCGTCTTGCTGGCGCTGATTTTGCGCCTGCATGGAATCCACAACCCGATCATCGACCATCCCGGATGGCGTCAAGGCGACGAGTCGGCAATCGCGCGCAACTTCGCAACGCTGCAGTACAACCCGCTCTATCCACAGGTCGATTACAACGGACCACCGCCCAACTATGTCGAGCTCGAATTGCAGATCGTCCCCTTTTTGACGGCAACCCTCTACAAGATCTTCGGAATCCACGAAATCTTCGGCCGGCTGATCTCGGTCTTCTGCGGCTTAGGCACCGTCGTCGTGCTTGCATATTTCGGCCGCTGGTTGTTTTCGAGCCGGCTCGCGGGTTTGATCGCAGCGCTGCTCTTTGCGATCATGCCGGGCAGCATCTACTACGGCCGCACGATTACACCGGAAGGGATCATGCTGCTTGCGTTGACCGCCGGGCTCTACGTCGCAACGCGCTATCTCGTCGAAGATGAAGCGCTTTCATGGCGCGGGGCGCTTTGGTCCTCGGTGCTGCTGGCTCTGGCATACTTGGCAAAACCTGTCGCGATCATCGCAATCGCCCCGCTAGCCGTAATCTTGATCCGTCGCATCTTGCAAGCGCGCACGATCCGCTGGCTTCCGCTCGCCTTGCTCTTCATCGGCCCGTTAATTGTATTCTTCGCCTACGATCGTTTCGAGACGGTGCATGCCGAATGGCATTGGGCGAGCGGAATCACCGCGCTGCACGTGCTGCCGTCACTGGGGCGTGCATTCACACACGGTAGTGCGTTCGCCGCGAAATGGAATTATTTCAGTGACGCGCTCGGAATGCTCGGGCGCACGATGTTGGGCCCCTTGTGCGGTGCGTTGCTGGTCCTAGGTTTCATCTTCGGATTGCGCGCGCGCTCGGCAGAACTTCTCTGGGGTTGGCTCGCGGCCGCCATCCTTTATACGTATGTTGTGGTGACGGTCGAGCGCGTCGATTACTACTTGTATCTCTGGCTGCCGCTAGGCGCGTTGGCGGGCGCAAGTTTTTTGAGTCGTCTCGCAATGGCGGTGCAGAACGCGCGCTCGCGATTGCTTCAGTATGCCGCGTGTGCGCTCGGCATTCTCGTACTCGCCGGCGCGACATATCAGAATCGCGTCGAGATACGGCCGTACTACCGCTACAGCAAGTCGGTTTATCGCAACGCGACCACACTGGACCGAACATTGGATCCTGGTGCGCTAATTGTCATGGGACACTACGACCCGTCGGTGCTCTACTACATCAACCGGAAGGGTTGGGAGGAAGATCCGTATCTTTGGACCCCCTTCGACGAACAGAGCGCGATCCGCAAAGGCGCCCGCTACTTCGTC
>JAFARW010000029.1 GCA_019245275.1 Vulcanimicrobiota bacterium | reverse complement strand
GTCGACTCCCGCGGTCGGCTCATCCAGAATCAGCAGCTTCGGCGAATGGATCAGCGCGCGCGCCAACGTCAAGCGGCGCTTCATGCCGCCCGAGAGTTTCATGTAGTCTTGCCTGGCCTTGCTTGCCAAGCCGAATTGCTCCAGCAGTTCGTCGGCGCGCTGCTCGACGTCGCGCGGCCGCAGTCCATAGTAGCCGGCTGCGAAGATCAGGATGTCGCGAATCGATAGATAGCGGTCGAAATTGTATTCCTGCGGCGCGAGCCCGATCAGCGGGCGCGCTTCACGCCATTGTGTCGCGTTGTCGAAACCGAAGATCCGAATCGAGCCCGCAGTCGGCTTGACCAAACCCACGATCGCGTTGATTGTCGTCGTCTTGCCCGCGCCATTTGGCCCGAGGAAACCAAAGAACTCGCCGGCTTCGACGGTCAGTGTCACGTCGTTGACCGCGGTCAGTGCACCGTAGCGTTTTACGAGACTCGAAATTTCGAGCGCAGCGGGACCGGACGGGCGGGCGCGATCGGAATTCAGGTGCGTTTGATTGAGAGAATGAGGTTCGACGGGGCGAGGCCGACTTTGCCAAACTCGTAGAGATCGATCGCTTCGACCGCAATGTGGGCTTTCGCCAGCATCGGAAAGCTCGGGTTGTATCGGAGGTCGGCGATCACGCGACGTTCTCCGAGCGGGAAGACACCCGCGCCAAGTTCTTGGCCAAGTTCAACGGATAGCAATTTGAAGCCGGCAAATGCCTTTGGATCGACGCGATTTGCAGCGATCGCAACCGTATCGTCGGCCACCGCATTGACGACGCTGCGCAGCGAACGCACTCCATCGTCGACCTCGACTTCGACCGCATCGTATCCATTCGCACGCGCGATCTCGGCGAAGCCGGCGCGACCTAACGCATTCGAGCGCTTTGTCTTTCCGATGAAAGCGGTGTTGCCGGCGAGTAAGACGTCGGTGCCGTCGAGCAGGCCGGGGACGGCGATGTGGCCGCCAATCGGAATGTCCATGCGGATGAGCTCCGCTTCGAGTTGCTCGACTTCGGCGCGCCGATCCAACGACGAGGGTCGCATGATGACGGCCCCGTGCTCAAAACAAACCGCAAGATCTGCCGCTGCGCACGCCAGCGGCGCGCGATCCGGCGGATCCATCGTCGTTACGTCGACGCCGAAGTAACGGAGCGTTTCGACCAGAACCGCGTGCTGTTCGAGCGCGCGCTTGAAAATCGCGCCCGGCTCGCCCTGCAAAGGCGTCACGGATTCCAGCTCGGGCGTCGGCGTGACGACAAGCGCCGCCCGAAGCGTTCCGGTCGGATGCGCGACCAGCCGCGGCCCGTAACGAACGCGCGGATGCGCGGTCATGACGGCACCGGAACGGTGGCTTCTTCTCCCTCCGTCAGCAGCAGCGTGCGGCGCGCCACGCCATCTTCTGTCGCGGCCTGCGCAACGCACTTCGCGACCACATCGACGACGCGCGCATCGAAGACGCTCGGAATGATGTATTCCGCGTTCCGTTCGTCATCGCCGACGATCGAAGCGATCCCCTTGGCGGCCGCGATCAGCATCCTTTCCGTGATTCGCCGAGCGCGCGAGTCGAGTGCGCCTCGAAAGATCCCCGGGAAAGCGAGCAGATTGTTGACTTGGTTTGGGAAGTTCGATCGGCCGGTCGCCATCACTGCCACGTATGGCGCAGCGATTTCCGGCATGATCTCGGGCGTCGGATTCGCCATTGCGAAGACGATCGGATCGCGCGCCATCGTTGCGATCGCTTCGGGCTGCAAGACGCCCGGGGCCGATACGCCGATGAAGACGTCCGTTCCGCGCAAAACTTCCGACAGTGAGCCACGGCGATTCTCGCGATTCGTGTGTTCGGCGAGCCAGCGCCAATGGGAATTCTCGTACCGGTCGGATCGATTGATCGCGCCCGCGCGGTCAACCGGAATGATGTCGCGAACGCCGACCTTCAAAAGCATTTTGATCGTCGCAGTTCCAGCCGCACCGCTGCCGGCAACGACGATCGTCAAGTCTTCCATCCGCTTTCCGACGACTTGCGCTGCGTTGATCAGCGCTGCGAGAATTACAACGGCAGTGCCATGTTGATCGTCGTGCATGACCGGGATATCGAGTTCCTCGACCAAACGCCGTTCGATCTCAAAGCACCGCGGTGCAGAAATATCTTCGAGGTTGATGCCGCCAAAAACCGGAGCGATGTGCTCGACGGTATCCACGATCTCATCAACATCCTTCGTGTCAAGGCAAATCGGAAAGGCATCGATCGCGGCAAACTGCTTGAAGAGCATCGCCTTGCCTTCCATCACAGGCAACGCGCCTAACGGTCCGATGTCGCCGAGACCCAGCACCGCGGTGCCGTCGGTGACGACACCGACGGTATTGCGTTTGATCGACAGCTGAAACGCTTTGCGGGGATCGGCGGCGATTGCCATCGAGACGCGCGCGACGCCGGGCGTGTAGACCATCGATAGATCCTGGCGCGTCTTGACCGGAACCTTCGGCTCCATTTGAATCTTGCCGCCGATGTGCGCCAAGAACGTGCTGTCCGATACGAAGACGACCTTAACGCCTTCAATCTTTTCAACGGCGCGCCGAACCGCTTCCGCGATCGGCTCCGAGGGCACGGTGATCGTAACGTCGCGCACGATCGCGCTCCTTGAAACCGATCCCATGTCGACGGCGCCGATGATGCCGCCGGCGTCACCGATCGCCGACGCGAGAACGCCGAAGGAGCCGGGTTCATTCGGCATTTCGACGCGCATGATGACCGTAAATCCGATCGGAGCAGCTGCCGCCATGCCGTGCTGTTTCTTAGACTGCCTCAAAACTCCGCCAGCCGCTCGACTGCGCGGGTGATGCGCGCGTCAACAGCGTCGGGATCCTCCCCATTTTCGAAGAGAAAAGCGAACGCAAAACTTCCGGAGTGCAGTGTCGCAATGTAGCCGGCGAGAGACTCGACGCCTGCAAGGTGACCGCTTTTTGCCCTAACTCGACCGCGCGCCGCGCCGAGCCTGTAATACTTTACCGTTCCTTCCACACCGACGCGCGGCAGCGCATCGTATATTCGGCCGCCGCGCGAACGTCGATCATCGTCGAGCAGCGCGGCGAGCGTCATTGCGCTTGAACGGTTCGAAGCGGAGAGGCCGCTTCCGTCGACTAAGTTGAGGCCCGCTCGTGGAATGCCGCGGCGCCGCAAGAAGTTTCGTTCCGCCACGACACCCGCGCGGTCAGTGCCCACGCCGTTCACCACGCGTCCGATGGTGCGCAGCAGCTGCTCCGCCAAATGGTTATTTGACTCGAAGAGCATCTTCGCCACAACTTTATCGAGCGGCATCGAGCGGTGTCGCCACAAAACTTGCATCCCGCGCGGCGTAACTCCGACACCGGGCGGTTTCGCAACCAAAATCTCGCGCTGCTGCAACATGCGTGTCAGCACGTCGGCAACGTAGAGTGGTATGCCATGAATCGGCACGTAGAGGATCGCTTTACGATCGTCCGCGGCAATTTGGCCGCCGATCGAGAAATGATTCGGCTCATCGCCCGGGTTGACGGCAATTGTTGTTTGTAAGCCTGGCGCAACGGTCACGACGTCGCCGCTCACGGTCGCGATGCTCGACGGCGGCTCGAGCCAGACGCGCGCCGGCAATCCTCCGGTCGCCGGCGAAACGTGCACCTCGATCGTGTCTTGATCGAGAGAGATGGCGCTCGTAGCAGCGGAAAAGCCGTATTGTGCGTCACTTGCCTCCCACCGCGGATTGCGTTCGGGTCCACTCAAGAAAGTCGCATCGA
>JAFARW010000214.1 GCA_019245275.1 Vulcanimicrobiota bacterium | reverse complement strand
CGCCGCAACCGCAGCGACAGTACACGCCTCCGGTGCGTCAGTACACGCCGCCGCAACCGCAGCGACAGTACACGCCTCCGGTGCGACAGTACACCCCGCCGCAACCGCAGCGACAGTACACGCCTCCGGTGCGTCAGTACACGCCGCCGCAACCGCAGCGACAGTACACGCCTCCGGTGCGACAATACACGCCACCGGTAACGCACGCTCGAAGCTACGTGCCGCCGAGCACGGTAAACACCGCGCCGAGGACCACGCACGTTCGCAACTACGTGCCGCCGTCAACGGTGAATAATGCACCGAAGACACCGACGATGACGCACGTGCAGAACTTCGTGCCGCCAACTAGGACGCACGTCCAGACGTTCGTTCCGCCGACGCGTTCGATAACGACCGCACCGGCAAAGGCACATGTTCAGACGTTCATCCCGCCGACGCGTTCGATCACGAACATGCCGGGGCGGACGCACGTTCAGACGTTCATCCCACCGACGCGTTCGATCATGAACATGCCGGGGCGGACGCACGTTCAGACATTCATTCCACCGATGCGTTCGATCACGAACGCCCCGGTGACGACGGTCCACATACCGGCAACCGTTGCGTCGCAACGAGTTCGCACGTCATTCGGACCAGTCGTCGTTCCGCGCAACCCGCGCATTCAGACGGCGCTTGAACAGCGTGCGGTCACGCGAGTGAACCTGATCACGAACACGATCAAGCAGTCATCGCAGATTCCGTTCAATACGATTCAGGCGCGCACGGGCTTTGCCATGACGCCGGCGGATCGTCATTGGATCCGATCGGCATGGATGGGCCCGCAGGCATTGCCCGCGCGAATCCTAGCGACGAACGCGGCAATCGCGGCGGCCGATCCGACGATGGCGCAAGTCGTCTATCAGCCGTATCCGGTCTACCAGCAACAGGTCGTTTACCAGCCGTATCCGGTGTACCAGCAATATCCGGTGTACCAACAATATCCGGTGTACCAACAATATCCGATCTACCAGCAGGGATATGACCCGACGCAATTGCTGCTCTCGCAGCTGTTGGGCGGACTCTTGGGCGGTGGAACACCGATCGGCTACGGTTACAATCCGTATAGCTACGGTTACAACCCGTACGGCAACGGTTACAACCCGTACGGTTACGGATACAACCCGGCCGGCTATGGATACAACCCGTATGGTAACGGGTACAATCCGTACGGCTATAACCCATTTGGGAACAACGGCTCGATCGGCTCAGACTTAGCGCTCGGCGCATTGCTCACGATCGTCCCGTCGCTGCTGAACGGAAACGGCGGCAACTTCCAGTGGCAAGATCTCCTTGCGCTGGCGCCGCTGCTCCTAGTCAGCAACAACAATCCGGGCTATCCGCAGCAGTACAATCCTTACGGTTACAACCCGTATGGATATCAGCCGCAATATAACCCGTATGGATACAACCCGTATGGATACCAGCAGCAGTACAACCCATACGCATACCAACCAGCGTACAACCCGTATGCTTATCAACCGGCATACAATCCGTACGCGAATCAAGTTGCGTACAACCCGTACAGCGGCTACGACGCGAGCTATAACCCGTATGCATATCAGCAGCCCGCGTATAACCCGTACGCATATCAGACGGCGTACAATCCGTACAACGGCTACAATCCGTACCTGACCCCGGTTGGCTACGGCCCGACGCAGGCAAACGCTCAGATCACCGGTTACGTCATGGCGCAATCGGGACCGACGTTGCTCGTTGTGACACCGAACATGGGCTCGGTGCTCGTTAACGCGACTCCGGCAGAGCAGATGGGTTCCGTAACCGGCCCTGTGCAGCCCGGAGCCTACGTAACGGCTATCGGCTACTACTCCAGTGGCAACACGTTCTACGCGACGGCCCTGCAGTAACTAAATAGCCGAAACAAGGTCGAAGGGGAAAGCGCTTTCAAGTGCTTTCCCTTTCTCTTAGAGAAGCCGAAGTGCGTGGATCTGCATTTCACGGCCGCAGCCTTTGCAACCGCGTTTACGATCATCGATCCGATCGGTATGATCCCGCTGACGCTTGTTTCCACAGCGCAGACGAGCGAACGCGATCGCTCTCGAATCATCAATCAGGCCGTGCTGGTCGCAGCGCTGATCATGCTCTTCATGGGACTGGTCGGCCGGCCGGTGCTCGATGCGCTCGGGATCACGCTACCCGCGTTCATGATCGCCGGCGGCATTTTGCTTTTCTTGATCGCGATCGATATGCTGTTCGCGCGCAAGACCGGTGCAAAACGTACGGAAGAAGAGGAACGTGAAGCAGCCGCCGTTGATAATCCGGCCGTCTTTCCGTTGGCGATTCCAATGATCGCGGGACCCGGAACGATTGCGACTGTGCTCTTGCTGATCAGCCTCGCGCACGGCGATCGTGTCAAGCTCCTGATCGTTTTCATTGCCTATGCCGTGGCACTCGCGGCGACGTGGTTCTGCATGCGCAGCGCAGGCGCGCTGATGCGAATTATCGGCAAGACCGGCATACACGTCATCACCCGTGTTCTCGGGATCATCTTGGCCGCGCTTGCGGTTCAGTTTGTGATCAACGGCGTACTCGCTACGCCACTCTTGCGTCACGCCGCGTAAGGCGTAGGCGCAGTACTTTAGGGATTATTCATCGTTTTTGGATAAAAGAAAAGCGATGCGCGGAAAATTGGCGATGGTAGCGACAGCGAGCGTCCTTCTGCTTGGCACTGCGCCACTGCCGGCCCCAAACGTGCCGCTGACGGTCGCGGTCATCGACGCCGGTGGCGGTGCGCAGCACTACGACACGGTAACCTTGATCCATACGCTGGCCGGGCACATGGCCGGTCTTGAATTGATCCGGTTGCGCATGGCGTTCGGCAACGCGAACGTGGCGTCGTTCGTGACGGTCTTCAACTTTGCGGTCGCGGATATCGTAACGACGTTTAAGAGCGATCACCTCAGAATGGA
>JAFARW010000141.1 GCA_019245275.1 Vulcanimicrobiota bacterium | reverse complement strand
ACGAGCGCGCTAGCAGCCAGAAGCATCGTCCGAGCGACGTTCTCTTGAAAGTGCGCTCGGGTTGACGCGCTCGCAATCACAGGTCCCTCCATGCTACGAAAGGCGTGCCTAAGGCCACCTTAAGGTAATCTTAAGGAATCTTAAGGGGCGACAAGCGGCAGGCGGCAGACGAACTTCGTGCCGCGCCCAAGGCGCGATTCGACTGAGACCGATCCTTTATGTGCGTCGATGATCTGCTTGACGATGGCAAGCCCCAGCCCGGCGCCGCTCACTTCGCGCGCGCGCGATCGATCGACGACGTAAAAGCGCTCAAAAATGTGTGGCAAATCCTTGAACGGGATGCCGATGCCGCTATCCGCAACCGTGACAACTGCCTCGTCTTTATCGGTCGACAGCTTAACTGTCACTGCTCCGTCGGGATCGGTGTAGCGCAACGCATTGTCGATCAGGTTCACGACGACTTGTCCAATCCGATCGCGATCGACGTCGACGCGCGGATTCGCTTCGTCTTCTAGCGTCAGATCGACGCTCTTCGCTTCCGCCTGCTGCGCGAACGAACGCACGATCGGCAATACGACGCTCTTCAAATCGACGCGTTCGAGTTTCAATGGAACGTCACCCGATTGCGCGCGAGCCTGCTCAACCAGTTTCTGAACGAGCGCGCTGAGCCGGTCCACCTGTCCGAGAACCTGCGGCAAGAAGATCTCGCGCGCCTCATCGTCCGGTGCCGCGATCACCGTTTCGAGCATCAACTTTGCCGACGAAAGCGGCGTGCGCAGCTCGTGTGAAACGTTCGACAGAAATTCTTGGCGTGCACGTTCCATCGCGACCAGTTCGGTTTGATCTTCGGCAAGAATCAGCGCGCCTTGAACGGCTTCATGATCCTGCGATAAGCCGCCGCCCTCCGTCAACGGGTAGACCGAAATCGCGTACGTGCGATTGCCGCCCTTTCCGGTCAGAATCAGGGGCCCGAGCGACGCTTCGCCGGCTAATGCATCTTCCACGCGCCGCTCCAAGTCTAAGGAAGAAATCGGCTCGATCACATGTTGTCCGAGAACACGCTGACGATCAAAAGTGAAGATCGCCGCGGCCGCTGGATTGGCGAAGGTGACGCGCGCGCGCTCGTCGAGCATCATGACGCCGAGCGGCAAAGCGCGCACGAGACGATCGAACCGCTCCTCGGATTCTTCTTCGTGCGGCGAGGTCGCCGTCGCTGGCGGCTCGGCATTACGGTCTTGCATCAGAACGGCCCGCACTGCGTAGCCGCCGATCAGTCCGGCGGCAAGTGCGGCTAGCGCGGCAAGGTCAACTGGGTTCGTACTTACTCCCGGAACATGTAGCCGCGGCTGCGCACCGTCAAGATGTGCCGCGGGTTACGTGCGTCGCGCTCGATTTTCTCGCGCAGCCAGCGCACGTGAACGCTGACCGTCTGCTGTTCTCCCTCAAAGTCATAGCCCCATACCTTATCGAGCAGCGTTTGACGCATGACGACGCGACCGCTATTCTCCATCAAGAGCCACAGCAAAGCGAACTCTTTCGGCGCAACGGCGACTTCTTGACCGCGAACGGTCAAGAGATGGCGCGCCGGATCGAGCGTGATCTCGCCTGCAACGAGCGGCTCTTCCCTCGATTGCATCTCCATCGGCAGTTGGCGGCGCAAACGCGCTCTGATGCGTGCCAATAGCTCGTAAAGTGAGAATGGCTTGGTTACGTAGTCGTCGGCCCCAAGTTCAAGCGCCAGAACTTTATCGATTTCCTGATCTTTGGCCGTCAACATGATGATCGGCACCGCGCTGTGCTTTCGAATTTCTTTGCAAACCTCGACGCCGTCCACGATCGGCAGCATGATATCGAGCACGATCAAATCGGGCTGTTCTCGAACCGCGGTTGAGATTGCGGCACGACCGTCCGACGCCGTGCAGACCGCATATCCGCTGCGCTCGAGATTGAACCGCAACGTCTGCAGGATCGCAGACTCGTCGTCAACGACGAGAATCTTGCGTAAACTGCTCGTAGAACTTTGCGACGGCGCTGTAGTCATGCGCGGCATCTCCTTTCGCAGCTTGGGCCGTATAAAACTGCGTCGCAAGCGCGGTTGAGGGCATTGGAAGGTTCATCGTGCGGGCCGCTTCGAGAGCGGCATTCAAATCCTTGCGCAGCAAATCCATCGCAAAGCCACCCTCGAAATTCTGCGCGAGCCACGTCTTCGGCAGCCATGTCTGCAGGAGGTAGTTTGCGCCGGTGGCGCTCGCAATCACATCCCGCACCACATCGACGTCAGCGCCCGCTTTACGCGCGAAGCTCAGCGCCTCCGCGTTTGCCATCATGATGTTCGCGATCAGAATCTGGTTGGTCAGCTTGACGGTTTCTCCCATCCCGACGGCACCGACGTGGCTCGGGTTTCCCATCGCTTTTAATAGGGGCGTGGCGGCCTCGAAATCCGCCGTCGCCGCCCCAACCATAATCGTCAACGACCCATCGGCGGCGCGAACCGGTCCGCCGCTAACCGGCGCATCCGCGAAGTGGTGGCCATCGTTCGAAAGACGTTCCGCAATCCGCACAGTCGCGAGCGGCGAAATCGTCGACATATCGATAAAGAACTTCGGAACACCCGCTCCCGCCAGCAAGCCCGCGCGGCCGAAGATCGCTTCCTCGACTTGCGGCGCGTCCGGAACGCACGTGATGAGGAACTCGCATCGCTCGGCAATCGCAGAGGGAGTCGGCGCCTCTCTCGCGCCTTCTGCGACGATGCGATCGACGCGCTGCCGATTGTGGTGTGCCGAAACAACTACTTCGTGGCCGGCGCGCAACAAGCACCGCGCCATCGGCTCGCCCATCGTGCCGATGCCGACAAAGCCGACGCTGACCCGCGTTTGCACGAACCGTGCATTTGAATGAACTTCGGGCGCGCCCCTTTAAGGCAACCGTCGATGAGAACGCTCGTCGCGATCGTTCGCTTATCGCGCTTGAAGTTTTTGATCGGCGGCTTCCTAAGCGTTGCATTGGGCACGCTGGTCGCACGTTACGAGCATCACCGCTTCGATCTGATCGCTTGGGTCATTGCCCAGTGCACCGTAACGATCTTTCAATTGATGACTCATTACAGCAACGATTACTTCGATCAAGAATGCGATGAGCGCTCGGTTCGAACGCCGTTTTCCGGCGGCAGCGGCGTGCTGCAATCGAACGAGCTGTCCGCGATCCTTGCCGCGCGCTTAGCGCTGGGCGCGGCGAGCTTAGGGCTGTTGGCAACGATTCTCGTTGCGATTCGTTTTTCGCCAACGGCGACAGCGCTCGCGCTCGCGATCGGCATTCTGTCGTGGTCGTATTCAGCACCACCGACACGGCTGCTCGCGCGTGGCCTCGGCGAGTTGACGACGGCACTTGTCGTCGCGGTACTCGTTCCGCTCTTTGGCTATGCGATGCAAGCGGGCGCCGTCAACACACGGGCATTGTTGAGCACGTTGCCGGCTGCATGCGCGATGTTCGCGATGATGCTCTGCGTTGAAATTCCGGATCGGGAAGCCGACAGCGCGAGCGGCAAAGCAAACTTGCTCGTGCGCTTCGGTTTGTCGAGAACGCGGCGGTTGATCGAACTGTGCACGCTGGCGATCTTTGCCGCGGCGGGCGTAGCGGCGGCCCTCCGCCTGGTGCCGGCAACTTTTGCGTATTTCGCACTCGGCACCGTGCCTGTCGCTGTTTCATTGTGGCGAAGCCTCGAACGTCCCGGCGTGCGCGACGCGGCGATTGCCGCACGAGGCGTGCTCCTGTTTGCCGTCACCGTCGCGTGCGGCGCGTTGGGCTACGCCGTCGCAATTTAAAACAGGCTCGCACTTCGACAGGCTCAGTATGACACGGTCCATAACCAAGATGTGTTAAGACAAGAGGGAGCGATGAGAGCATGCTTTTGACGCCGG
>JAFARW010000182.1 GCA_019245275.1 Vulcanimicrobiota bacterium | reverse complement strand
AGCCGTCGCAACAGAATGTGTTCTTCAACATGGGGCTTTGTAGAGTCAGCACGGCGGCACTCGATACGAATAACTTCCGCGCCGGCGACTTTACAGTTCCGGCACACATTTCGGTCACGTGTCCCAATCGATCGATCGATGCGGACCGAGCGAAGGGTAACTTCTCTCGAAAGCGCGCTACATTGTACGGCCACGTTGTCGTTCACGACGAGCAGGGTGGCGCGGGGCTAGCGGACTTTAGTCCGTCGGGCACCGCATCGGCTGGTCCGGCAACGCTGAGCAGCGATCAACTTCAGATCGATAGCCAGAACAAGGTGTACACGGCGATTGGAAACGTTCACTACGTGCAAGGGAATCGGGTGATCGATGCGCGTCAGGGCACACTCGACGACAACACAAAGATCTTAACCCTCGAGTCGCTGCATTTTGCGGAGGGCGTGCAAAGCGGCAATGCGGATCACGGCGTGTTGAACGATGCGACGCACGACCTCGATTTAACCGGTTCGGTCCATGTCGTCGACGGCGAACACTCGATGGATGCGGACCACATTCTCTACAACACGCAGAGCGGAGCGCTACACGCGCGCGGTCATATCGTGATGCAATTCCCGGGAGCAGAGCCGGGCGGTCCGGCTCCGGCGCCGACGCCACGCAAGAAAAAGAAAATCCTCCCCTTCTGAATCCGACGCTCTTCGGGGAGAGCGTTGCGCTGCAGGCGCCCCTCGCTGCGCGCATGCGACCGCAAACGCTCGATGAGTTCGTCGGTCAAGAGGACATCGTCGGACCGGGGCGCGCCCTGCGCGTTGCAATCGAACGGGATGCCGTCCCATCGCTGATCTTTTGGGGTCCGCCGGGCAGCGGCAAAACGACGCTTGCGGAGATCATCGCGCGGATGACGGGTGCAACATTTACGTCGCTTTCGGCCGTCAGCGCGGGTGTCGCCGATCTGCGGCGCGCGATTGCGGCGGCCGGACAGCGCCGCGCGGTCGGCAAGCGCACTGTACTCTTCATCGACGAGATTCATCGGTTCAACAAAGCGCAGCAAGACGCGGTGCTGCCGTTCGTTGAGAACGGCACCGTAACGTTGATCGGCGCGACAACCGAAAACCCATCGTTTGAGGTGATCTCGGCGCTGCTTTCACGTTCGCGGGTCTTCGTGCTTCATGCGCTCAGCGATGCGAATGTCAGCACGATCATCGACCGTGCGATTGAGAATCGGGATCGTGGACTTGGTACGATGAACGTCGAGCTGGAGCCGCAGGCGCGCGACGCGTTGATCAACCTGAGCAATGGAGACGCTCGCGTTGCGCTCGCAACTCTCGAGTTTGCGGCAACTACCGCGACGCCGAATGAAGCCGGCACGCGGGTCATTACCGCGCCCTTGATTGCGGATGCGCTGCAACGCCGCGCGATCAATTATGACAAGGGTGGAGACCAGCACTACGATGTCATCAGCGCCTTCATCAAGAGTTTACGTGGAAGCGATCCCGATGCGGCGCTCTATTGGCTGGCGCGGATGATTGACTCCGGTGAAGATCCGCTGTTCATCGTGCGGCGGATGGTGATCTTAGCTTCTGAAGATGTAGGGCTGGCTGACTCGCGTGCGTTGCAAGTTGCCATCGCCGCGCAGCAGGCCGTGCATTTCGTCGGGATGCCGGAAGGCTTCTTCGCGCTGGCTCATTGCGCGCTATACCTAGCGACGGCTCCTAAGTCGAACAGTGTTGGACGCGCGTATTCGGCTGCAATGACCGATGTGCAGTCAACACGCAACGAACCTGTTCCGCTGCATCTGCGCAACGCGCCGACGGGCTTGATGCGCGGGCTTGGCTACGGCCGCGATTACAAATATGCGCACACGGACTATGCGACGATGGAACATGCGGCCGATCTGCCGCCCGCGCAAAGACTGCAGACCTACCTGCCGGACAATCTCTCGGGGCGTGCCTACTATGAACCCGGCGAACAAGGTGAGGAGGCGAAGCTCGCGGCCTGGATTAGAAAGCGCCGCCGCGATCCATAAAAAAAACACAGGAGCCGGTTTCCCGGCTCCTGCTTACCCGTTCTCTACTCTCGGAGGTCTATGTATGGTGCGTTGGAGCTTCGCACAAGATGAGGATATTGCGCCCTCCTGAGAACGGGCTGGGAAGCACGTGAAAATTTCACGAAGGCCGGATGCAATGAACGCTCGCATTTACGCCGACCACGCGGCGACGACGCCGCTGCGGCCCGAAGTGCTCGAAGCAATGCTGCCGTATCTGAGCGACGGTTTCAATCCTAGTTCGGTGCACCAGGAAGGGCGGCGTGCTCGCCGAGTTCTCGATGATGCACGGGCGGCAATTGCCCGCCTGCTCGGCGCGCAGCCGCGGGAAATCATCTTCACCTCGGGCGGTTCAGAATCTGATAACCTTGCGATCTTCGGGATCGCTCAAACGCTGCGTGATCGTGGCCGGCGCATCGTCACCTCACCGCTCGAACACCACGCCGTTCTGCATGCGACCGACCGGCTGCGCGAAGAGGGCTGGGAAATCGTCACGTTGCCGGTTGATGAAAATGGCGCGATCGATCGCAATGACTTCGCGCGCGCCTTGACCGGTGAAACGGCGCTCGTAACCCTCATGCTCGCCAATAATGAAATCGGCGCGATCGCGCCGATCGCCGAGTTAGCGGCCGTCGCGCATGAGCGCGGCGTTCACTTTCACACTGATGCCGTGCAGGTGCCGGCTTATTCGCGCATCGACGTTGGGGAGTTGGGTGTCGATGCGCTCTCGATTTCCGCGCATAAGTTCTATGGGCCTAAAGGCGTCGGCGCATTGTATTTGCGTAGCGGTACACCTTTGCGCTCGCAGCTCGTCGGCGGCAGCCAAGAGCTCGCGAAGCGAGCCGGCACTGAAAACGTCGCGGCGATTGCGGGGATGGCAAAAGCGCTTGTATTGGCTGATCAGGAGCGCGTCGAGCTGGGCGAGCGCTTAAGCCGGCTTCGCGACCGGTTCGAACAGAGCGTCACGAGACATGTTCCAGAGGTCACGGTCAACGGTGCGCGCGCGACGCGGTTACCGCACATTTCAAACCTTTCGTTTGCAAACGCCGATGCCGATGCTCTCGTCGTTCGCCTTGACCTCGATGGCATCGCCGTCTCCTCCGGCAGCGCCTGCGCTGCGGGTGCGGCCGAGCCGAGCCATGTGATTTCGGCACTCTACAAAGACGATCGAGCGCGCCGCGGCGGCGTTCGCTTCTCGTTTGGCCGGTCGACGAATGATGCGGACATCGAACGCTTAACGGAGATCGTCACGATCGCGGTCCGTGACTTGCGCGAGGCATCCGTCGATCGACCGGCAGGTGTAATCTGAGGAACCTCTGATCAAGTCCCGCGCAGTCCATCCTCGGCCGCTTTTTGTCGATTTCAGCGTTGCTGCGGCGGCCACAATGGCGCTGCATTGCGTCCGCCCTCGCGCCTCGAACTCGTCAAAAATCGTCGCGAGGCTGAACCACGGAGACTTGATCAGAGGTTCCGTGTAAGATTTAATCCCTTCGAGGGAATCAATGAAGTGGTCCTAAATGCCGACGTTGGAGGTTTTGCTTTGAGCACCGGTTTCAATTGGACGATTCTTCAGGATCTTGGCGTTGCGCTGATCGGTATCGGAGTGCTCGTTGGAGGCATCGGCCTCTTCATTGCGATGCGGGGTCTCGCATCAACGCTGGGACGATTAAATGTTACGCTCGATGAAGTTGATCGGCAGCTTGCATCGCTAGGAACGCCGGTCAAGGATACGCTAACGCACATCGGCGGGATCGCGGATACCGCGGATTCGACCGTCGCGCGTCTGGGGGGAGCGGTTGCTTCGCTCGAGGGTGTCGCCACCAGCATCGCGTCGACGGCCAAGCTGACGCAGAACGCCGTGTCGCCTGCTCTCGTTAACGTTGGGGCAACGCTTTCCGGGATGACCGCCGGGTTGCGCCGCCTGATCGACGGTCGAGCCAAATCCGAATAATCTAAACAGGAGCATAAACTATGGCAAATGACAGTGGAGAACGAGGCGGCGGCGGCTTCTTTGCAGGCTTCGTGGTCGGCACGCTCGTCGGCGGAGCTTTAGCGATGATGCTCGCTCCGCAGACCGGCGAAGAGACGCGCGACATCGTCTTCGGCAAAGCGCGCGAAGCGGCAAACTTCGCCAAGGATGCCACCGGCGATCTGCGCGAGCGTGTCGGTAATGCAGCAAGTGACTGGCAATCGAATGCAGCCGGTCTTTATCAAAAGGGGCGTTCGGTCGTCGATTCCGCTCGATCGCAGGTGGGCGCCGCATCAGAAGAGGCGCGCGCCGCAGCTGATGCGACTCGGGACGAGTTATCGGCTCAAGCAGCGGAAGGTTCAAGGGAACCCGCATGAGTGATGCGCCCGCACCTGTGCTAGGAGAAAGCGTGGATATTAAAGTCAGCGTTCGGGAGGCGCCCGGACATGCGTACGTTGTTGAGCTGAGCGGCGAGATCGACGTCTATACTTCGCCCAAAGTCAAGGATGCGATCACGGAACTGATCGATCGGGGACACTACAATCTCGTTATCAATCTCGGCAACGTCCGCTATATCGATTCAACCGGTCTGGGCGTACTGATCGGCGGCCTCAAACGGGTGCGTGAGCACGGGGGATCCGTGAATCTGGTCTGCACCAACCCACAGATCAAGAAGATTTTCGACATCACCGGCCTCGTCAAGATCTTCGGAATTTTCGACGATGAGGATTCGGCGATGAAGGCGCTCGTCTGAACGCACTCGAGATGACTCAAACAACCGCCGGCGTCGTCGAGCTGCGCATTCCAAGGCGCGCCGAGTGGGTCGCGGTCGCACGACTAGCGGTTGCCGCGGTCGCAAACCGGCTGCGTTTTTCGATCGAGGAGATCGAAGATGTTAAGCTTGCGGTCGCGGAAGCTTGTACGACTTGCATTCTGCAAACCGATGCCGGCGACCAAATCGAAATCTACTGCGAAACGAAGGAGGATGGCCTAACGGTACGCGTCCGCAGTTTAGCCGGCGCGGACCAGCCGTCCCCTCTACCTGCGGAGCCTGAGCCCGACGCGCGAGGCGCGCTTGGTATCTTTTTGATCCAATCGTTGATGGATAGCGTCAAACATAACGCCGGGCGCGGCACCGATCTGGTGATGACCAAAAAAGTCTCGGAATAGTGGGTTCGCAGCGCGTAGACGCCGAGCGCTGGGACCGAGAAAAAACGCGCGAACTGTTCGCGCGTTTCGCCGTTGCAACTCAGCGCCGCACCCGCAAAGGCGAGGACGTCGATTACCACAGATTGCGCACCGATCTGGTCGTTGCCCACTTGAATCTCGTGCGTTACCTGGCAGTTAAGTTTGCAAATCGCGGCGAGACGCTCGATGACCTGATTCAAGTTGGCACGGTCGGGCTACTCAAGGCGATCGATCGTTTCGACCTAGAGCGTGGAGTCGAGTTCACAACGTACGCGACGCCGACGATCGTCGGCGAGATCAAGCGCTACTTCCGCGACAAAGGATGGGCGGTAAAAGTTCCGCGGCGCCTGCAAGAGTTGAACCTAAGCGTCAACCGCGCCATCGAGAAATTAGCGGTCAGCCTGGGCCGCAGCCCGACGATTCCTGAGCTGGCCGAGCACCTGCATGCGAGCGAAGAAGAGATTCTGGAAGCTCAAGAACTCGGACAGGCGTACAATCTGCTTTCGCTCGATACAGAAGTTAGCCCCGAAGGCGAACGCAAGTCTCAGACGTTGGGTGATTACATCGGCACTACCGATGCAGGCTTAACATTGTTGGAAGACAAGGCCAACCTCGAGCGCGCATTCGAGGTCCTGAGCGGGCGTGAACGAGTGATCCTCTACTTGCGGTTCTACGAGAACGTCTCGCAAACCGAAATTGCAAAACGGCTCAACGTCTCGCAGATGCACGTTTCCCGTCTTCAGCAGAAGGCGCTCGAAAAGCTAAAGACTGTTCTTCAAGAATAGCCACTAGCATGCGCAGCCAAGAGCTCCGTGCCGCTTTCGTGGATTTCTTTACGGGTTGTGGACACAAGCTCGTGCCGTCGGCGAGCCTGATTCCCGACAAGATGTCGACGACGCTGTTCACGATCGCGGGCATGGAGCAGTTCGTTCCGGCTTTTTTAGGTGATGAGCCGCCGCCGGCTCCTCGGGTCGTAACGATTCAGCGCTGCCTGCGTGTCGCCGGTGCGAAAAGTGACATCGAGCATGTCGGACGCACTGGACGGCACGGAACATTCCTCGAGATGCTCGGCAATTTCAGCTTCGGCGATTACTATAAGCGCGAGGCGATCGCTTACGCGTGGGAGTTCGTCACGAGTACGCTCAAGCTCGATCCGGCAAAGCTTGCAGTCACCGTTCATGTCAGCGACGACGAGGCAGCCGCCATCTGGCAAAACGACATCGGGCTTTCGCCGGAGCGCATTACGCGTTTTGACGAAGATAACTTCTGGACGATGGGATCGACGGGGCCGTGCGGTCCATCGACGGAGATCTTCTACGATACGGGCAAAGCGAATGCTTCCGGACCGGACGACACCGGCCCCGGGCTCGGCGATCGTTGGGTCGAGTTTTGGAATCTCGTCTTTCAGCAGTTCAACCGCAGCTCCGACGGCCGGCTCGAAGAATTGCCGCGCAAAGCAATCGATACCGGCGCCGGTTTCGAGCGGATGCTCGCATTCGTCAACGGTAAGTCGTCGATCTACGATACGGATCTCTTTGCGGACATTGTCGCGAGTCAGCCCCGCACCGGTGCCACATCGCTTTCACCAGCGGAGCAAACAGTGAGACGTAATGTCATCGCCGATCACGCGCGCGCAGTGACGTTTTTGATCAACGATGGCGTGTATCCGTCCAATACCGATCGCGGCTACGTCTTGCGATTTCTGATTCGCCGTGCGATCCGCAGCGGGCGGCTGCTCGGCTATCGCAGCGGTTTCTTGACCTCACTCGTACCGGCCGTCGTCGAAACGCTCGAGTCCGGTTATCCGGAGCTTCGGCGAAACGTGACGCGGATTCAGCAGGCGCTGCGTACCGAGGAGCAGGCATTTGAACGCACGTTGGAACGCGGCCTGACGCTTCTCGAACGGACGATTGAAGAAGCCCGATCGCGCGGGGCATCCTCGATCGCCGGCGCTGATGCCTTCACGCTGCACGACACGTACGGATTTCCCGTCGAGCTCACGCGCGAGATCGCGGCTGAACGCGGGCTTGCCGTCGACATGCGCGGCTTCGAGACCGAAATGGAGAAGCAGCGCGAACGGGCGCGCGCCGATGCTGCCGTGAAACGTTCGACCGTCGAGCTCGCCGATTTGCCGGCCATACGCTCGGAATTTGCCGGCTACGAGGGCCTCGAAAGTGACGGTGAGATAGTCGCGATCCTCAAGGACAACGCGCCGGTCGAGTCTGTTTCAGAAGGTGCGCAGGCGCAGCTGATCCTCGATCGCACTTCTTTCTACGCCGAACAAGGCGGACAGATCGGCGATCGTGGCGTTATCACTTTTGGCGATGCGACCTTCGACGTGATCGACGCTCAGTATCTGGGTGAAGCGATCGCGCACGTCGGCGTCGTGCAAAGCGGCCGCTTTACAATCGGCGATCTCGTTCACACGGCCGTTTCCAGCGAGTGGCGCCGCGAGATTCGGCGACATCACACTTCCGCTCATCTGCTGCAACGCGCGCTTAAGGACGTGCTTGGCGAGGATGTGGCGCAGGCGGGCTCGTGGGTCGGTATCGATCGCATGCGCTTCGATTTTCGCTGGCCGCAAGGCGCATTGAGCGCGCAGCAGCGCCGCGCGGTAAGTGCGCGCGTCAACGAGATGATCCGCGACGACACTCCGCTGCGCACCGAAGTCTTACCGCTCGAAGAGGCGCACGCCCGCGGCGCAATTTCGATGTTCGGCGAAAAATACGGCGAGCGCGTGCGGGTCGTAACGGCGGGCCCGTCGGTCGAATTCTGCGGGGGAACGCATTCGCACTCAACCGGCGAGCTTGGGCTGTTCATCATCACGAACGAATTTTCGATCGGCAGCGGCATTCGCAGAATCGAGTCGTGTGTCTCCGCCACGGCTGAAGCGTATGTCGACCGTCAGCAATCGCTCGTCAGCGAATTGTCGGCTACGTTATCTGTCACGCCGCAAGAATTGGGCGAGCGAATCAGTCGATTGCAGAGCGACATGCGCGAGTTGCAAAACGAACTCGGCACCATGCGGGCACGACTTGCGGCCACGGACGCGCAACGCTACGTTGATGAAGCGGAACGCGTCGGAGAGAAGACCTTCGTCCGCGCCGTAATCAGCGAAGCCAACGGGGAGACGCTGCGCCATCTGACGAGTGCGATCCGCCAGCATCTGCAAAGCGGGCTCATTGCGCTTGCTGGAATCGAGAAATCATCTGTAACCCTGGTCGTTTCGGCCAGCGCGGATTTGACGCGCAGTGGCGTACATGCCGGTAATCTCGTCAAAATCGCCGCGCCCCTCGTCGAGGGACGCGGAGGCGGAGCGGCGCTGCTCGCTCAAGGTGGGGGCCGCAAGCCCGAAGGCGCAACGGAGGCGCTGCGCGCGATCCGCGATGCATTTTTCGAGGCGCATTGAGCGGCTGCGCGAGCCCGCTCTAACCTACGCGCTCGCCGGCATCCTCCTCGGCGCTTCACCCGGACCGGCCCAGCTCGATTCGCAAGTTGTAGTCAATCGCTATATTGCGGCGCTCGATCAAGCGAGTGAGCCGCCTTTTGCCGTTTTCTCTTATCGCGTTTCGCAAGCCGGCGCGCACAACATCGAGCAGACGCACCGCATCTTTCGGGGTGCGGTCAAAGAACGCGATGAAACGGTCTCCACGGAAGGAGATCCGGTCAAGATCGTGCGCGTCATTTCAGCCGACGATCGCTACGCCGTGACGCGCCTTGCGCCGCGCGTTTCCGCATACGCGTTTTTATTTCTGCAGACGCGTCGCCACGGAAAACATCTCGATTACATCTACGCGACCGAACCGATGGTCCGATCGTCGTTCACGATAACCGGGGTCACAATTGACGGCGAAACGTACCTGCCGTCGCTGGTCACCTTTAAGAGCGTTGCGGGAAAGGTTCACGCGGACGGCTCGGTCGCCTATGGAAAAGCCGGTCCGTATTGGATGCCGACCGTCGCCACGGCAACTTCAGATGTCGCGGGTCACCCGACGCGCGAACGGATCACGTGGAGCGGTTACAGCTTTCCCGCCTCGCTGCCGCCTTCGACGTTCATTCAGCCGAAAGGGTTGTCGGTGCCGACGATTCCACCGCCGCTGCTTTTTCCGTAGGCGCCGTGCGGTTACGCAGAGCTCTGGGATGCATCGCATTTTTATTGCCGTTCGCGACGTATGTCTACTCGATGCAGCGTTACGTCGGCTTTTGGGACGTCGGCGAGATGCAGACGGTGCCATACATTCTCGGCATTGCGCACCCGACGGGATTTCCGGCGTTCGTTCTCATCGGCTGGCTCTTCACGCATCTTTTTCCTTTCGGAAGCATCGCGTGGCGCACGACCCTGTTGTGCGCAGCCGCGATGGCGCTCACCGCGTGGTTCGTTTATCGAATCGTCGTCGATGAAACGGAGAATGCTGCGGTCGCGCTGCTCGCAGCGCTGAGCTTCGCGTTCACCAACCTGGCTTGGGTTCGCGGCACGCGCGCTGAGGTGCACGCGTTCGCTGTTCTGTTCATCGCGCTCACGCTTTGGTGCGCTCTGCGCTGGTCGGCGACACTGGATCGACGGTGGCTATACGGTGGTGCCGCCGCCTGGGGGTGCGCTCTTGCAACGCATCCGATCGCCGCGCTGAGTGCGATTGGCCTGCTGATCGTCCTCTTATCGCGATGGGAGTCCGTCTCGGTTTCGCAATTGGCGAAAGCCGGCGCAATCTGCGTGCTGATCGTCTTCCTTTTCTATGCATATCTGCCGGTTCGCAGCGCGCAAGTCTATGCGCAACGCCGCGACCCGACACTTGCCCTCGGCGTCGCCGCCGGCCGCCCATTTTGGGATTACGACCATCCATCGCAGCGCAGCGGATTCGCGGCGCTTGTTTCAGGCAGTGAATTTCCAGTCGGCGACGGCATCGCGGCGATCTTCCTTCCGCAGACATACGTGCGCCATGGCTGGCGGTTTGTGCATTCGTTGATCGACAACTTTACGGTCGCCGGCGCCTTGCTAATTATAGCAGGGGCGATCGTCTTCGTGCGCTCGCAACGCCTGCGCGCGATTGGATTTACTGTTGCGGGAATAACGTGCGTGCCATTCGCGCTGGGATACCCGCCCGAAGCCGATGTCGAGCGTTATTTTCTGAGCGCGTTCGCTACAGGGGCCGTGCTCGCCGGCCTTGCGCTCAACGAAGCGATCGCGCGATGGCCGCGGTTGCGCGCAGTCGTGCTCGCAGTTGGAGCCCTGATCGTAGGGTCGCAATGGTATTTGCACCGCGACCTGCTTGCTCAGCGTTTCGATCCCGGCGCGACTCGCTATCTGGCATTCGTTCGGTCGCACACCGCAAATAACGCAATCATCATGGCGCCGTGGGCATACGCGACGCCGCTTGCCTACGATGCCTACGTCGAACATGGTTTCGGCGACCGGATTGTCGATGCCGCGTGGCTCTCGGATGACGTCGAGTACGTTCCGCGGTGGTTAAGGCAGCGTCCGGTCTACGTTGTCTACTTGCCGTGGGGAGATCTTCCGCGGGGTTATGGGCTGCAACGGATCGTAGGTGCCGAGCCGCCTTTGTATCGCATCGTGAAGCGCACTTGAAGCGCGCGCCAATCGCGGGCGCGGTGGCGTTCGTCGTCATTTTGGTGACGGCGCATCTGCGCTCGACTCCCTACAACAACTACGTGTTGCTCGCCGACGCTTTCTTGCATGGCCATGTGTGGATCGATTGGCCCGGCCAATACATCGATGCGCTCGCGTACCACGGGCAGCATTACGTCATTGAGGCGCCACTGCCGGCGCTACTGATGTTGCCTCTAGTTGCGCTTTTTGGAACGCACGCCAATCAGACGATTGTGGCAGCCATCTTGGGCGGCGTGGCGATCGCCGCGGCGTGGCGACTCTGCGAGCGGCTTGACGTGACGCTCGAAGCCACGCTTTGGTTGTGCGCCTTTCTGTTGGCTGGAACGGATCTGCTTTGGTGCGCGATGCTCGGTGACGTGTGGTTTATCGCGCACGTCTGCGCAGTTGCGTTCACGCTGCTCGCGCTGCTCGAAGCGCTCGGTAAGAAGCGCGGCTGGCTCGTTGCGCTTATGTCGGTTTGCGCGCTCGAGGCGCGGTTCACGATGGCGCTTGCGATACCGGTCTATGCTTGGCTGATCTGCCAACCAGGTGCAACCCGCGTTCCGCATTTGCGGCGCGCTCGACTTCTTGCTTTTTGTGGGGTTCTGTTCGTCGCCGCCATCCTTTGGGTCGGCTACAATGAGGCGCGCTGGGGAACGCTGACCGACATCGGCTATGTAACGTGGTACCACGCAGACAGCGCCGGCGCCCCAACCGGCTCGCCGTTTCAAATGCGCTACTTGACGTATCAACTGGCCTCTTTCTTTGTCGCTGCGCCGCACTTCACGCGTGTGTTTCCGTACGTCGTCCCGGACCTCGGCGGCATCGCGCTGACGTGGACAAGCCCTGCGCTGCTGCTGGCATTTGCCGCGCGAAGGCCAAAGCAACTCGTGATCGCCATGTGGATCGCGACAGCGCTCACTGCGATCCCGAACTTTCTCTACTACGTCAACGGCTATGCGCAGTTTGGGATGCGCCACGCGTTGGACTTTGTACCGTTCTTATTTGTTTTGATGGCGCTTGCGGTGCAGCGGGGCGTACCCACATGGGGGAAGGTTCTTATCGCGTACTCAATTCTGGTCGGTTTGTGGGGCTGCGCCTACTGGAATCGCTTCGTTCGTCCGCTCTATTAATCGCCGCAGTTCGGCCGCATCGTGCGCAGGCGGTGCGCAAACAGTGCCGCGGCAGAAATAGGCCGCGGGAACGGCGTTTGCATCGTAGCCCCGTTCTTCCAGCGCCGCGCGGTCCGATGGATCGAGCGTTGCGATCGAAAGCAGCGGCTCATTGAGCCGAAGCGCGGTCATGCGCAGCGAGGTTTCGTCCGATTCACGAGCGACGATGTTTAGCGTCGGCGGTGGAGTTAGATAGCGACGCACCGCCCGCGCATACCCCGCGGCAAAACTTCCTGCCTGCCCGTAGGTGCGCGCATAAGCACGCAACACCGCTTCGGCTTTCTCCCGATATATTTGGCTTGACGTCAATGCCGCGAGGCGCAGCAAGCTATCGGCGATGATCGCGTTTTCCTGCAACGGTCTGTCGGTAAAGATTAAGTTTCCAAGCGGCTCTTCGAGCGCGGCATGGTCGTCATATGGGCCGTCGGAGTGGGGAAATCGACCATCTAAAGCGTCGATGAGATCGCGCGCGCCACTCAGAAAGGCGGCTTCTCCGGAGTATTCGTACGCATCGATCAACGCGCGAAGATAAGCGGTTTGATCCGTCAACAAACCTCGCGTTTGCGGCGTGCCGCCAGGCGGCAGAAAATGATACAATAAGCCATCCGCGTCGCGCATACGATCGTGCAACGCAGTAACTACTGCCGCCGCTGTATCTCCGACCGTATCGTCATCGAGCGCAACTGCAACGGAAAGCAATGCCGATGCGAGCGAGGCGTTCCAATTTGCGTAGACCGTGCGATCGACATAGGGCATTTGTTTCTTGCGCCGCTCTTCTAAAGGAAGCGCATAGTAGTCCTCATCAGCGTCTTGGCTGCCGGCGAAAAACGGCGAATCCGGATTGCGCAACACCGCGAGCACGTAGTCAGTCGCGCTACGTAAAGTCGGCTTGAATTGGGAATCCTCGCCGAGCAAGACGAGCGTCGCAAGAACTCTGAGCAACCCCGCGTGATCTTCGCTCATCTTCTCAAAGTGCGGCACGCTCCAATCGCGAGTCGTCGAATAGCGAAAAAACCCGCCCTCGACATGGTCGTACATGCCGCCGGCCGACATGCCGTCCATCGTTTTGGCGACGATATTCCGCAGCCGCTCGTCCCGGAAAAGCCGATACTCCAACAGAAGGAGCTCGAGCGCTTCAGTCTGCGGAAACTTCGGCTGCGTTCCGAATCCCCCGTAGACATCATCGTAAGATACACTGATCTCTTCGACGACGCGGGCGACCATTGAATCGCGCGGCTCGCCGCTCGTGCTCGGCCGGCGAGGCTGAGTTTGTAGCTCGCCGATGCGTGCCGCGATATCGCTGCGGTGCTCCCGATAGAATTGCTCGACGCGCTCGAGCATCTGCAGCATCTGCCCTTCAGGGACGTATGTTCCACCGGTTAAGGTCATGCCGGCCGGCGTTAAAAGCGCGGTCGTCGGCCATCCGCCCATGTTGTAGCGGGCGTTGATGTCGGGCCGTTGATCGTTGTCGACTCGAATTGGAATGAAATGTTCGTTGATCAGCCGCGCGACGTCCGGATTCGAATACGTTGTCTCGTCCATGACGTGGCACCAATGACACCACGCTGCAGAGATCGCAAGGAGCACCGGCTTGTCTTGACCTTTGGCCTCAGCGAAGGCTTGCGCATTCCAGGGCCGCCACGCTATCTCGTTTGCGCGGTTAGGACGAGGCGAGAAGTGGAACTCCATCGCGATCGACGTTCGACGGCAGCCGAGTTTGCGCTTCAACCCGCTCGGGTATAAAGGGGGCTAAGTCATCGCACAGGAGGTCATGTATGGACGATCGCCCAGTTGTCGTCAAGAGCGGCGGCGGAAGTTCCGTAGCGACGGTCGGGATTATCGCCGTCATCGTGATTGCAGCTATTATCGCGTTTTTCGTATGGAAGAGTTCTGCAAACAACACGAATCCGAATAATCAAACCACGATCAACAATCCCGCCCCCGGTGGCGGAACGAGCGGCGGAACTAGCGGCGGATCCAGCGGCGGATCGAGCGGCGGATCGAGCGGCTCGTCCGGAACTAAGCCGTAACGCTTCGGAGGAACAAACATGCTCTGGACCATCATTGTCGTCTTAGTTGTCATCTGGCTCGTGCTGTGGCTTTTGGCGCATGTCGCGTCGCCATTGATCCACATCATTATCATCATCGCGGTCATTCTGCTCGTCTACAATCTGCTGACCGGACGCGGAGCTAGAGTCTAAAAGCCAGTCTCCAGATGGCGGTGCGCCCGCTCCAGCGGAGCGGGCGCAACTGCGTCCGAACGTTTGCATTATGGCGCAACGTAAAAAGGTCACGGCGCCCGAGCGCGGATCGCTCAAACGCTACGCAGCGAAACGCGATTTTCGCGAGACGCCCGAACCACCGGGACGTAAAGAAAGGCGCGCGCCGCGCTTGCGCTTCGTGATTCAGAAGCACGACGCAACTCGTTTGCACTACGATTTTCGGCTCGAAGCCGACGGCGTCTTGAAATCCTGGGCGATTCCAAAAGGGCCGTCACTCAATCCGACCGACCGCCGTTTAGCGATGCACGTTGAAGACCATCCGCTCGATTATCGCGACTTCGAAGGCGTCATTCCAAAGGGCAACTATGGCGCGGGCGAGGTGATCGTCTGGGATAAGGGGACGTATCGCTTAGCCGAAGGTACGGATCCGGCGCGCGAAATCGGCCGCGGCAAGATCAAGTTCGTTTTGCACGGCCGGAAGATGAACGGCGAATTCACTTTGGTACGCATTCGCGGTCGCGACGAATCGGGCGACCCGTGGCTCCTGTTCAAGGACAAAGACCAATACGTCAACCCGAAGTACGACATCGAGCGCGACGACCGGTCGGTGAAAAGCGGCAAGACGCTCAAAGAGATTGCGGAGAACAAACGCTCCGCACAGTGGATCTCGGGCCGTAAAGCCGCCGGTGAAGAGCGCACAGTGAAATCGCGCCGCACCAAAGTCGATCCGATGCCCAAGGTCGTGCATCCAATGCTCGCGACTTTGGTGGATGCGGCGTTCGATGATCCGGATTGGCTCTTCGAAATCAAGTGGGACGGTTATCGCGCGCTGTGCAAAGTAGACGACCGTGGCAAGCTCTCGCTGACGTCACGCAACGGACTCGATTTCCTCAAGCAATTCGGCGAGCTCGAAGATTTAGCAGGCGCGTTTTCAAGCGTTCCGATCCTCGTTGACGGCGAGATCGTTAGCCTGGATTCCAAGGGCCGCTCTTCGTTTCAACGGCTGCAAGGCAGTTTCAACCGCCATCGTCCCAGCGCTCGCTCTGCGTCGGCCGAGAAGTACCCGCTGACGTTCGTCGTGTTCGATTGCCTTTATG
>JAFARW010000051.1 GCA_019245275.1 Vulcanimicrobiota bacterium | reverse complement strand
GCAAGTGCTGCCGGAGGCGCTGGTTGCGCGCAATACCGATGTACCGGCGGTGCCGCAGATCGGCGGCTACGGGTTAGTCAGCGACCGCAATAAAGCCGCGCGGTCGGCATTCACATCGATCGTTGAAGATACGCGCTTGCCGTTCCGCTCGCCATACCTCGGACACGTGATGGAGATCGAAGATCACGCGCAAAAAGGCTCTGAGGAGCTGCCAAAACTGATCGCCGGCTACAAAACGGACGCATCGTATCCGGCTTCGCCCATCGGACGCAGCCTCGCGCTTGCGGCGCAAATCATCGGCAGCAATATCGGCACGCACGTGCTTTACGTGCAACACGGTTCGTTTGACACGCACGTCAACCAGAAGGGAACGCAAGATCGGCTGCTGGGCGAGTTTTCGGATGCAATCGCCGCGTTCTACAACGACCTATCCGCGCACGGCAACGAGGGACGCGTGCTGACGCTGACATTCTCTGAGTTCGGACGACGCGTCGGCGAAAACGCGAGCCGCGGCACGGACCACGGCGAAGCGTCGCCGCTCTTCATGATCGGCGGCGGAGTCAAGGGTGGTCTCTACGGTTCCTATCCCAACCTCTCGAGTTTGAACATGGGCAACCTCGCGTTCACGACGGATTTCCGCAGCGTTTACGCGACAGTGCTCGAGCGCTGGTTAGGGCGGCCCGCGGCACCGATTTTATCGGGCAACTTCTCGACCATCGCCGCCATCAGCTAGCCTCTGTGTCATGCTGAGCTTGTCGAAGCGCCACGATTTCGGTTGCCCTTCGACAGGCTCAGGCTGACGGGGTTGACCCGCAGGGGCCGCAACCGAGCGCGTGCAACCAACGGGCTGACTGCGCCTATCTGTAATAATCAGATAGGTGATTACACCTGCGCTCTGAGGATCAGTATGTATTTTCTTGAGGGTCAGTCGGCGGCGATGACCCGCCGCGTGACTGCCGCCGACGTCGAGCGGTTTGCCGAGATCACCGGCGACCGGAACCCGATTCACCTCGACCCGGCTTTCGCAGCGACAACGAGATTCAAGCGCCGCATCGCACACGGACTCCTAACCGCCTCCTACGTATCTGCCGTCCTCGGTTCCGAGCTTCCCGGGCCGGGGACGATTTATTTGAGCCAGAGCCTGACGTTCAAGGCGCCGGTCTACATCGACGACGAGATCACGGCTAAAGTGACCGTGCTCAAATACCGAGCCGACAAGCAGATCCTGACGCTGCGCACCGAGTGCGTCAACCAAGACGGCGTGAGCGTTATGGAGGGCCAGGCCGTCTGCCTGACCAGCGATCTCGTTGCTGAAGAAGATGGCCCGGCTGAGGCAGCCAGTTGACGTGGCCCCGCACTTAAGTGTAAACTGCACCTAGTGGCATGAAGGACGCCTCAGAAGAGCATCCCCATAAGGACGCGGGACGGCCGCCCAAAGGTACCCCCAAGAACTACCTGATGGCCTGGCTGCTCGTCATGCTCAAGGGCTATAACCTCCACGGCTACGAGATCATGAAGGAGCTCAAAGAGCGCTTCGATGTGATCTCCGATCCGGGAACCGTTTACCGGGCGCTACGCCAGCTGGAACGCGATGGTTACATCTCGTCCTGGTGGGACGCCAAAGATCAAGGCCCTGCGCGCCGAGTCTACACTCTGACCGACGCCGGCAACGACGCGCTCAAATTATGGAGCACGGCGTTGGAAGCGTATCGCTCGAATCTCGATGCGTTCTTCAATTTGTACACGGGCAATTGGACTGAAGATAAACAGGAGGACGAGTGAACTACATCGACCTTTCGACAAAAACAGTTGAGCTTTCGATCGATGCGATGACGTCGGCAGCGACGCGCGCATTAGACTACGCGAAAGCGACCTTCGACGTGATGGCCAAGCCGTATTCGGCGATGCGCCCGGATGCGATCGTCAACGAGAACTTCGAGCGCACGGGCAAGTTGCTCGAGCTGCGCGACGCGTTCTTGCGCGACGCGAGCACGCAATACAGCAGCATCGCGAACGCCGCGATCGACCACGCCAAGGCGTGGCAGGAAACCGCGCAGCGCGGCTTCCAAGGCATCGGGGACGTGATGGTCTCGAATCTCAACTACGTTAAAGAAGCGACCGGCCACCAGATCGACGGCTTCACGAAGCACGTCGAAGCGGCGGCAAAGAGCCACAAGTAAGGACACGTGGCGACCGACCCGTTTGAGGCCTGGCGCCAAATTGCGGCGGCGCAAGAAAAGCAGCTCAGCGCGCTTTTCGAACGCGCCGCCGGCACCGATGCGTTTGCGGAATCACTGGGCAAAGCACTCGAAGCGTACTTGAACGCGACGCAGGTCAGCCGTGAGAATGTCGAGCGGTTTTTGGCGGCTTCAAACCTTCCTACCCGCGCGGAAGTCGCGCGGCTCGCAGAGCGCGTGGACGAGCTGACGACGCGCATCGATGAGCTGATCGCGAAGCTCGGCAAGAAGAAAAAGAAAAAGTAGGGTAAAGCCCGCGGGTTGCTAATTGCCACATTCCCCAGCGGAGGGAATGTCGATGCTCGAAACACGCCCCAAACCATTCCAAGAATTTGCGCCGCTCGTCGGCAAGGTTGCCCTTGTAACGGGTGGCTCGCGCGGGATCGGCGCTGCGATCGCCGCCGAGTTAGCGCGCTGCGGCGCACACACAGTCGTTAACTATGTGCGCGGTAAAGAGGCCGCGGATCTCGTCGTGCAAGGCATCAAAGACACCGGCGGTTCGGGACGCTCCGAAGCCGGCGACGTCGCGGATGCCGATTCGGTCAAAACGATGGTCGACCGCATCTTCGAACAGGACGGCCACCTCGACATCCTGGTAAACAACGCCGGCATCTTGCGCGACCGCACGTTCAAGAAGATGACGCTGGGTGATTGGCATGAAGTCATCAA
>JAFARW010000044.1 GCA_019245275.1 Vulcanimicrobiota bacterium | reverse complement strand
TCGAAGCAGCGCTGAACGCAGTAAGCGCGCAGGCGCCGCAGGACGTGATGCTCCAGCGCTATCGAAAAGAAGCATCGCGGCTTCGGAGTGAGATCGATCGGGTAGAGCGCAAGCTAAGCGATCAGGCGTTCGTCGGCAGAGCACCTGCTGCAATCATCGAACGCGAGCGCGAGAAGCTCGCGCGGTTCGAATCGGAATTGGTGCGAACGCGGAAGGCGCTGGAAACGTTAGGGGAGACGGCTTGACTGCACGGACCGTTAAAGAAGACACGCCGCTACTCGGCAGCGCGGAAATCGAACGCATCATCGCGCGCTTGGCACACCAGATCGTCGAGCCGCAGGATGCGCAGCGCGGACTCTTCATCATGGGCGTGCGGCGCGGCGGCGAGGCACTAGCGATACGCCTTGCCGAGAAGATCAAGGCGATGAGCGGCACGCAGCCGCAGCTCGGCTTTCTGAACATCAATCTGTATCGCGATGACGACATCTCGCACGAGATGCCGGATTCGCTTATTCCGGCTGATGTCAATGGAAAGACGGTCGTCATCGTTGACGATGTCCTCTACACGGGCCGTACCGTACGCTCTGCGCTCGATGCCGTGACTGATCTCGGCCGGCCCGGTGCAATTCGCTTGTGCGTTTTGATCGATCGCGGTTTGCGAGAACTACCGGTCCAAGCCGATTATGCGGGCCGCACGATCGCTACGACGCCCGACCAGCGCGTTGTCGTCACGCTTGGGCGAACGCCGTCGGAATCAGATGAGGTGAGCATCCTTGCGGGCGCGCCGTAGCCTGATCGATCTCGACGACCTCAATCGATCCGAGATCGAGTATCTCTTCAATCGGACGCAGCAATTCGAGCAGAAGATGCCTAAGCGCGGGCTGCTCGCCGACAAACCTTGCGTCAACATGTTCTTCGAGCAGAGCACGCGGACGCTCGCGTCGTTCACCCTCGCCCAACAACGCTTGGGGGCAGACATCATTACGCTGGACCCAACTGAGACCGGCATCGTCAAAGGCGAGCGGGTCGAGGACGCGGCGATCACGCTCTCCGCGATGGGCTTCTGCGTCATGGTCGTGCGCCACCGCGAAGCGGGATTTCCGCGCCAACTTTCAATGGCATTCGACGGGCACGTCATCAACGCAGGCGACGGCACTCACGCTCATCCCACGCAAGCACTCCTCGATCTATACACGATGCGCGAGGAATTCGGCGAATTAAAAAGCCGCAAGGTCGCGATCGTCGGTGATATCCTCCATAGCCGCGTCGCTCACTCGAATATCCACGGGCTCAAGAACCTGGGCGCGGAGATCATCCTCGTCGGCCCCGAATCATTCTTGCCGGAATCATATGCGTCTGGAAACGTACGAATAGAGCGCGATTTCGACAAGATCTTGGCGGAGGTCGACGCAATCATGCTCTTACGTATTCAGCGCGAACGCTTTGCGGCGACGCCGAATTTGATCTCCGATGAGGAATTCATCCGCGGGTATCGTCTCGATGCAAATCGGCTTACGAAATTGCGAGACGATGCGATCGTCATGCATCCAGGGCCTTACAATCGTGGCATGGAGCTCGTTGACGAAGTGCTCGCACACGCCGGCTGGCGCTACGCGAACCAAGTCCGTCACGGGGTCTTCATGCGCATGGCGGTTCTCGACTTCTTGGTCAACGGTCAGAAAAAGATCGCGTAATGCTCGTATCCGGTGGCCGTGTGATCGATCCGACCCAAGAGTTGGACCGCCGAATTGATGTGCGTCTCGACGGCGCGAGGGTCATCGAACTCGGCGAACACTTGAAGCCGCTTGACGATGAGATGGTGGTGGACGCTAGCGGCGCCTACGTGGCTCCAGGGTTCATTGATATGCACGTACACCTTCGAGAGCCGGGTTTTCCTGAGAAAGAAACGATCGCCACGGGAAGTGCGGCGGCGGGAGCGGGTGGTTTTACGGCCGTCGCGTGCATGCCGAACACGCAGCCGGCGATCGATCGCTCCGACGTCGTAGCGCAAATCCGAGACCTAGCCGCACAGGCAGGCTTGGCGCGCGTCTATCCGATTGCGGCGATCACACGCGGGCGGGCTGGGCGCGAGCTTCTCGACTATGCGGCCCTTGCCGCCGCGCATGCCGTCGGCTTTAGCGACGACGGCCAAAGCGTCGATGATCCAAGGGTGCTTTTCGATGCAGCGCAACGTGCACGCGATGTAGCCCCGCGTTTCATTTCGCATTGCGAAGACGAACGGCTTAAGACATCCGCAGCGCCGGACGCCGCCGAAGAGATCATCGTTGCCCGGGACTTGATCGTTGCGGAGGCCAGCGGCAAGAAGTGGCACATCGCGCACGTTTCGACCGCCGGATCGCTTGCGCTGATACGATGGGCGCGCAGCCGCGGAATCGATGTAACGTGCGAAGTGACGCCCCACCATCTGTATTTCACGAGCGAGCTCGCCTCAGAATGGGGCGCTAAGGCAGCGGTCAATCCGCCGCTGCGCCGTTCGAGCGATATTGCAGCGTTACGTGAAGGCGTGCTCGACGGTACGATCGACGCGTTTGCGACAGATCATGCGCCGCACACGGCACAAGAGAAGGCGAGCGATCCGGCGGCACCCGGTTTCACCGGCCTGGAAATTGCCATCGGCGCGTACGCCCTCGCGTTGCCCGAGCTTTCCGTGACGCGATTCGTCGAGCTGCTCTCGACCAATCCGGCGCGTATCCTCGGTGTCGACGGCGGTTCGCTACGCCTAGGATCCCCGGCAGATGTAACGATCTTCGCAGATCGGCCGTGGACGGTTGACGTGGCGCACTTCTACTCTAAAGGAAGATGCACGCCGTTCGAAGGCAAGCGCCTGCCCCGCCGCGCGACCGCAACAATCGTCGGCGGACGGCTCGTCATGCGCGATGGAAAGGTGCGGACTTGAAGCCGGCCTCTCTCTTTTTAGCAGATGGAACGCGCTTCGACGGAGCAGGCCTCGATTTTGAAGGCGTAGCGCTCGGCGAGGCAGTCTTCTATACAGGAATGACCGGCTACGAAGAGGCGTTGACCGACCCTTCGTACGCCGGACAGATCCTGACGTTCACCTACCCGATGATCGGCAACTACGGCATCTCGCATGCTGCCGCGCAGTACCCGCGAGCGTGCGTTGCGGGCACCGTCATCAAACAGTTGAGCGAGCATCCTTCACACCATGCGTCGGCAATCGGCTTGGGCGAATGGCTGAGCGAGCAGCGCATCCCGACGATGACCGGTGCCGACACGCGGTCAATCACGATCGCTTTGCGCGAACACGGCACGATTTGGGCGGCGCTCGCGATCGGCGAAGATGCTCTGGGACGCGCGGAGGCCGAACTGGCGGCCTTTGCGCGCGATGCGACCACGAAAGGTCTTGTGCCGAGCGTGGCTACGAAAGAAGAGCATCGCGCCGGCAAGGCGCGCGGTCCGCGGGTTGTGGTCATCGACTGCGGCGTCAAGCGCGCGGTGCTTCGCGAACTTGAAGCGCTCGATGCAGCGATCACAGTCGTGCCGTTTGATACGAGCGCGGAGCACATTCTTAACCACGATCCGCGAGCGATCGTCGTTTCGCCCGGCCCCGGCGATCCGACGGATCTGCGGGGAACGATCGATACGCTAACGGAGTTGCTCGGTCGGCGCCCGATCTTCGGCATCTGCCTGGGGCATCAGTTGCTCGCCCTGGCTTGCGGCGGAAAGACGTACAAGTTACCGTACGGTCATCGCGGCGGCAACCAACCCGTTAAGAATCTTGAGGGCGGCGAGGTGATCGTGACCGCGCACAACCACGGGTACGCTGTCGACTCTTCATCACTGCCCGAACAGTTAATTCCCACGATGATCAATCTGAACGACGGAACAAACGAGGGCTTCCGACACCGCGACCTCCCGGTTGCGGCGGTTCAATTCCATCCCGAGGCGTCGCCGGGGCCTTTTGACGCACGGCGGCTCTTTGCGCAATGGTTCGACGAAGTCGGCTTGCTGTAACCAGCGCGATCGTCGCGATATTGCTCGCGCTCGCGGTTGCGCGCGGTGCGCAGGCACAGACGCTGCCGCGCTTAGTAGTGATGTCATTTACGATGCGCGCGGACACGCGAACGCCACACGTTGGACAATCTTTTCACCTGGAAATAGCCGGCCGTTTGAAAGAGCAACTGAGCGGCGTCGATTTTGTCGTCTTACCGAATCTCGCCGGGTTGGAGCCGCTGGGTGATGAGCGGCGCGCAATCGCAACATCAGCGGGCACGAATTTTAGCGAGTCCCTTACGGTGGTGGCCAATCGTGCGGGGCCGATTCATCTGGGCGGCGCGTATTTTGATGCGATCGATGCCCGTGATGGAAAAGCAAAACGGTATTATTCGAACGATCTCACCTTGAACGCCATCGGTGGGGCTCAGACGGCGAACGATGCCGCTCCACTCAGAGCCTTTCTAATGAAACTGGTGGCTGCACTCTTGATCGTCTTTCTGGTGGGCGCGGTGCTCTTCCAAAAGAAGAAGCAGCCTGCGAGAGTACCGATGGTTGCACCGCCGGTCGAGCCGCGCATCGAAGTGCCGCCGATTGAAAATCCGCTTGCGTGCGCGCTGGAGCGGCTGAAACGGGAGCGCGACCGCCCTGCCGTTATGACGCTGCGATATGAGTTATGGAAAGAAGCGGGAGCTCGCGGGGGCGAGACGCTGAGCGATCTCGTCTCGCGTAACGGCGTAGCAGGTACGATGGTGGCTTCGCTGCAGCGCATTGAAAGAGCCGCTTTCATTCGCGACAGCCGGCTTGAAGAGGCGATCGACGATGCGGTGGCCGCGGTTGAGAAACAGCTCGAGTGATGCAAGCTAAACCGCAGCAGCTCCTGGCCGCGCTGCGCGAGACGATCGTCGGGCAAGAACCCGTAACGCAAGCGCTGGTCCTCGGGTTGATCGCGGGCGGTCACGTGCTGCTCGAGGGTCCACCGGGTCTTGCAAAGACATTGGCTTGTCGTGCTCTAGCCGCCGCGCTCGACGGGCGATTCAAGCGCATCC
>JAFARW010000011.1 GCA_019245275.1 Vulcanimicrobiota bacterium | reverse complement strand
GAGAAACATGATGTGCCGATCATTATGGTCAGTGCGCGAACCGACGAAATCGACCGCGTCGTCGGCTTGGAAATCGGCGCCGACGATTACCTCTGCAAACCGTATTCGAATCGCGAACTGATTGCGCGCCTCAGGGCGATCTTGCGGCGTGCCGGCGTCGCCTGTGATGCGCCCTCGCCACGCCTGACGTTCGGCCGGCTTGAGATCGACGCGGCGGCTCGCGAAGCAAGGGTCGACGGCATCGACGTGGGGCTCAAGCCGCGCGAGTTCTCGCTGCTGTTAACGCTTGCAACGAATCCCGGTGTCGCGCTTTCGCGCCGTATGCTTTTGGAGCGCGTGTGGGGTTTCGATTTCGAAGGCGATGAACGAACGGTTGACGTGCATGTGCGGCGCGTTCGTCAAAAGATTCAAGAGAAGCCGTCTTTACCGGCGCACGTCGTCACCGTGCACGGATTCGGTTACAAGTTCGCGCGCGTATAATCCGTCGTCCAGTTCGTCTCCCACGACTTTCCATCGTCGGGCGAGAACGCTTGCTCAAAATGCGGTTCGCCTTTGACCGTGCTCCATCGAAACCGAACGATAATCGGTTTACCACGGTAGGTATCTCTAGCGAAGAAATCGCCGACGCCGCTCGAATCAAAATGGCCGATCTGGGGCGGTGGCACGAGTCCGAGGTCGCGAGTGCCCCACCAGAGTGCCCATTGATGCGTTCTGGCGTTATAGAGGCGAAGGGTCATTCCGCCGATGTAGCGGCGCGGACAGTGCAAGTCCCCATCCTCGAGGTTTCCGCTGCCGCCCCAGAACGCGCGGATCACCGATGTCCCGTTACAGGAATACCAATCGTGACTGCCCCTTAAGCGTTCGCGCAAAAGCCGATAATGCGTGCGCCATTTTCCGAATAAGAAATCGAAATCTCGGCGGCCATCACGGTTCGTTGGGCTCACGAGCGGGGCGGTCGCCGGCGCGGCATGACCGGTCGTGGTCGGAGCCATAAGAAGAACCACGGTGGTTGCAGCGGCCAAGAATTTCATAATCTAGATTACTCGGACGTTTTGAGCGACTCTTGCATGCATTTTGTGACATCGGTGGCGAGCAGTCGCCAATGGCGCACGTTCCGAAAAAGCGGAATTAATGCAGCCGGCATCGTAGATGTCGGTCCGTGGCAAAGAGCGTAGCCCGGTTCGCTCACCGCAGCGAAGCAGACCTCGCCCATTTCTTCGACTTCTTCAACGTCCGCTGGCAATATGAGCCGCAGAGTTTTCCAATTGCTTGGGATCTTGATGGGAACATCGTCGAGGCATTCACGCCGGACTTTTACCTCCCCGAATTCGATGTCTACGTTGAGGTCACCACGGTCGCGCGTCGCTTTCAAACCCGCAAGAACCGCAAGCTGCGGATGTTCCGCGCCTCATATCCGCACGTCCAAATCCGTTTCTTCAATCGGAGTGATATAGCAGCCGTTCTCAGCCGGGCGGCGCGATGATCGAGCGCGTCGTCTTCGACGCTGAAACGATCGCTCGCCGAGTAGGCGAGCTTGGCGCGGCGATCGCCGCTGACTACAAAGAGAAAACGCCGATGCTGATCGGCGCTTTGAACTCTGGAACAACGTTCACAGCGGACCTCTCCCGCGCGGCCGGCATTCCGCTCGAGATCGACTTCATTGCCGTCTCGCACTTTCGGCCTTCAGAAAACGTTCGCTTCGAGAAGGACACCGCAACGCCGGTCACGGGCCGGCACATTTTGCTCGTCGAGCCGGTGATCGATACCGGATTGACCCTTCAATACGTTATCAATACGTTAAGGGGCAGGTCACCGGCATCGATTGAGGTATGCACGCTGCTTGATCGCCCGCACAGGAGGTTAGCGCAGATCGACGTTCGTTACCGCGGCTTTGAAATCGCGGACACTTTCCTGGTCGGCTACGGGCTCGACTACCAGGGTCGCTACCGCGAATTGCCGGGGCTCTATGCCTACGATCCGGCGGCATAGTCGCGCGGTCGGGCGCGTCATCGCGCTCGTGCTCGCAACTGCGCTTGGGTTCCCGGCGCATCCCGCGCAAGCGCTTGAACTGCATTCGATCGTACAAGCCGCGACGTCGTGGCACAATCCGAACGCGCGGCTTGAAGCGCTGTATCGTTCGGCGCTCCTCAACACGAGCCGCCAGGCGCAGATCGCTGCGGATGGCACGGCCTATGTGAAGACGGGCGACATTCCGGCGGAGTGGTTGCGCGACGCGAGCGCCCAGGTGCGCCCCTACCTCTACTTTGCGAAGAGCGATCCCGACGTGCGCCAGCTCTTGCGCGCGATCATC
>JAFARW010000206.1 GCA_019245275.1 Vulcanimicrobiota bacterium | reverse complement strand
ATGGTGCAACTCATCGCGGATTCGTCGCCGCTCCGCCGGTGTAAGCTGCTCGGGCTGCATCAACTGGTCGACATACGTGCGGTAGCCCGAGTCCGAGGGGATGCGGCCGGCCGACGTGTGCGGCTGGACGAGATAACCACCCGCCTCAAGCTCAGCCATCTCATTGCGGATCGTCGCCGAGCTAACGCCTAGTTGGTATTTATGAAGCAGCGTGTTCGAGCCGACCGGTTCGGCCGTCATGATGTACTCGTAGACGACCGTCGCCAGGATGTAGGCCTTGCGTGGATCGAGCTCGCCGGCGGGGTTTTTCATCCGTTCATCTTAGCAATCTTCAGCTTAGACTGCCAAATATTTAAACGCTTAACCGGCGCTGGAGGTGCCGCTAAACGCCTTATCGACGGCTGCCCGCAGCTCAGACCAATCGAGCTCGCCCACCGAAACATACGAGACGCGGCCGCTGGGATCGACGACGATCGTTACCGGATACTCGGTAATCGAGTACGCAGCGAAGATCGACCGCTGTGGATCCTCCAGGAGCGGCCAGCGCAACTTGTGCTTCGCGAGGTAGCTGCTCGCGGTTCCGGCCGGCTCGTTCGATAAAGTGATGAACGCGACGCGCTCGCCGTATGTCTTCTCAAGTTGCTCGAATGCCGGCATCTCGTCCAAACACGCGTGACACCACGTCGTCCAGAAGTTGATAACGACCGGCTTGCCGCGCAGCGCCCACAGCCGTTGTTGCGCGCCACCCGAATTTACGAATGCAAAATCCGGCGGCGGCTGATTGTAATGGATTGCGACGAGTCCGGTCGACGGCTCGGCATGGCGATGCGCTTGCGCGGGCGAGATCACCAACAAGAGAGCGAGCACTGCCAGCGCAAACCGACCCAACATAGGAGTTATTTTCTGCGGCAGGCACGCCACCGCATTCTCCGGTACAACAACCCCGCATGAAGACCGCCGAAGCTATCGAGGCGCTCTCCAACGAGCAGCGCCGTTTTCCACCGCCGCCGGAGTTTGCTGCGCAGGCGAACGCTCAGCCCGGAATTTATGAAGAAGCCGAGCGCGACGTTGAATCGTTCTGGGCCGGCTGGGCGCGCAAGCTGGAATGGATTAAACCCTTCACGCGCGTCCTTGAATGGAACGAGCCCTTTGCAAAGTGGTTCGCTGACGGTCAGCTCAATGCGACGGCTAACTGTCTCGATCGCCACGTAAAAGCCGGCCTGGGCAATCGCGTCGCCTACAACTGGGAAGGCGAACCGGGCGATCGCCGCACGATCACCTATCAGCAACTACTCGAAGAAGTCTGCCGTTTGGCAAACGGGTTGCGAGCGCTAGGAGTGCGCAAAGGCGACCGCGTCGCGATCTACATGCCGATGATTCCGGAACTGCCGATCGCGATGTTGGCATGCGCTCGAATCGGCGCGCCCCACTCCGTGATCTTCGGCGGCTTCTCACCGGATTCGATCGTCGATCGCGTCAACGATTCCGAATGCGTGGCGCTTATCACGACCGATCAAGGGTGGCGTCGCGGCAATAAGATCCCCCTTAAGGACAACTGCGACGCTGCGATGGCGAGCACGCCTTCGATCAAACATTGCATCGTCGTCAAGCGCGTCGGCGATCCGGTGGAGATGCGCGAGGGCCGCGACCTCTGGTGGGACGACGTGGTCAAAGGTCAATCGGCGCAGTGCGAGCCCGAGCCGATGAACGCCGAAGATTTGCTCTACCTTTTATATACGAGCGGCACAACGGCTAAGCCCAAGGGCATCAAGCACACGACCGGCGGATATTTGACCGAGGTCACGATGACGCACAAGCTCGTCTTTGACCTTAAGAACGATGACGTCTACTGGTGCGCGGCGGACATCGGCTGGGTGACTGGTCACTCGTACATTGTCTACGGCCCGCTCTGCAACGGCGCGACTTCCGTCATTTACGAAGGAACGCCGGACTTTCCGGAGCGGGATCGTCTTTGGTCAATCGTCGAGCGCTACAAAGTGAGCATCCTTTACACCGCCCCAACGGCGATCCGCACATTTATGCGCTGGGGAACCGAGTATCCGGAGCGCCACGATCTCTCATCGTTGCGGTTGCTCGGATCCGTCGGCGAGCCGATCAATCCCGAAGCGTGGATGTGGTATCGCCAGCACATCGGTGGCGGCCGGTGTCCGATCGTCGACACGTGGTGGCAAACGGAGACCGGCGCGATCATGATCAGCCCGCTTCCCGGCGTCACGACGACACTGCCCGGCAGCGCGACGCGTCCACTTCCGGGCACGTTCGCCGATGTCGTCAACGATCAGGGCGAAAGCGTTCCGCCCGGCGGCGGCGGCTATCTCGTGCTAACGCGTCCATGGCCGGGGATGCTGCGCGGAATTTGGGGCGATGACCAACGTTACCGCGATACCTATTGGTCGCGATTTCCCCACAAGTATTTAGCGGGTGACGGTTGCCGGCGCGACCTCGATGGCAACTATTGGTTCATGGGCCGCATCGACGACGTCATGAATGTCAGCGGCCATCGTATCTCGACGACCGAAGTCGAGAGCGCGCTCGTCGAACATCCGCAAGTCGCCGAAGCGGCCGTGGTCGGAAGACTCGATGAGTTAACGGGACAGGCGATCTGCGCTTTCGTTTGTTTGCGCGGGGGCGCAGCCGGCAGCAACGTATTGGCTGATGAGCTGCGCGCGCATGTCGGTGCGCGATTGGGCAAATTCACGACGCCGAAATACTTGACATTCACCCACGAGCTGCCGAAGACGCGCAGTGGAAAGATCATGCGACGTTTGTTGCGCGATATCGCCGAAGGACGGATACTGGGTGACACGACAACGCTTGCCGATTCCGCGGTCGTTCACGAATTACAAGAACGCGCCAAACTTGAGGCAACGAAGGAAGAATAGCGCCGCGCGGCTTTAGGAAAAGAAGCCGTTCAGTTCTTCGAGATCGCGGACGCGCCGTGCAGACGGCAGCGCGTCGATGATCGTGTGTCCGAAGCGCGAAGCGCCCGCGCGCCCGTCGAGACAGACGAGCAGCCCCCGGTCGATCTTCGACCGAATCAGCCGCCCGAAACCTTGTTTTAAGCGCACGATCGCGGACGGAATCATGTAGGTTTCAAAGCTACTCTCACCCTGCGCTTCGATCGCCGCCAAGCGCGCGGCGACAAGGGGATCGCCCGGCGATGGAAATGGAAGGCGATCCACGATGACGCACGAGAGCTGTTCCCCAACAACGTCAATGCCTTCCCAAAATGTATTCGTCGCAAAGA
>JAFARW010000125.1 GCA_019245275.1 Vulcanimicrobiota bacterium | reverse complement strand
GTCGTCTTTCCGGTGCTGCCGGTGACCGCGATGACGGTCGCGTGCAGTTTCGCGCGCGCCGCCGCAGCCAACTTCATATATGCGGAGAGTGTGTCATCGACCAGAAAAACCGGGACGCCCACTGCTTTTTTCGGCGGCCTTTCCACGATCAATGCCGCGGCGCCGTGCTGCACTGCGGATTCGACATACTGATGTCCGTCAAAGCGCTCGCCGCGCAAAGCCAAAAAAGTCTCACCGCTACGCAGCGTCCGGCTATCCGTCGAAACGATGACTTCTGCCGGCCCGTTGCTCCTGATAGGCGGATTTACGCGCAACGCGTGAATGGCTTCATCAAAGCTTAGCGTCACGAAGCGCGTCCACTCCGCTCCAGCGCAGTTATCGCGACCGCTCGGTCGTCGAACGGAACGACTTCGTTGCCGAGGATCTGATATCGCTCGTGACCTTTGCCCGCCACGAGAATGATCTCGCCGGGCGATGCGCGTTCGATCGCGTGCTCGATCGCGATCCGGCGATCCAAAATCACCTCGTGTTCCGCTTCGCCGATGCCTTCGACGATGTCGCGGGCAATGGCGGGCGGCGCTTCGCCGCGCGGGTTATCCGACGTCACGACAATGCGACCTGCGAACCGGGCGGCAATCGCACCCATTTCCGCACGTTTGCCACGATCTCGGTCGCCGCCGCATCCGAAGACGACGCTCAACACCCTCGGCGCCAGTTCTCGTAAGGAGCGCAACGCGGCTTCGAGGGCATCGGGAGTATGTGCGTAGTCGATGAAGACGCGCAACGAACCGGATTCCAGCATTTCCATGCGGCCGCGCACCTGCGAAAGCGTTTTCAACGCTTCCGCCGCCGTCACCAACGGAACATTCGACGCGCGCGCAACCGCGATTGCCGCTAGCGCATTTTCAACGTTAAAGCGTCCGGCCAGCGGAATCTCGAAATGCCGTCCTTCGACCAAAAACCGGCTGCCGTGCGCTGTAACCGCAAGATCCTCCGCGACGAAGTCGGCGTTTCCGCGCAACGAATACGTCAGCGTCCCAGCGGGATCAAATGCGCGGCTCCAGGCTGCGCCGCATTCGTCGTCAATATTAAAGACGGCGCGATCGCACGCATTGAACAGCGCGCGCTTCGCGGTCGCATAGGATTCGAATGTACCGTGAAAGTCCAGGTGATCGCGCGTCACATTCGTCAGCACGGCAACCGCGAACCGCAGGCCGGCCACGCGATCGAGCGCGAGCGCGTGCGAACTGACTTCCAAAACGACCGCTGCCGCACCGTGATCGCGCAGTTCCGCAAGCGTTTTGTGAAGCTCGTGCGCTAGGGGCGTCGTGTTCTGCAGCGGCGAGCGGTAATCTCCGATCGACGCACCCAGCGTTCCAATCACGCCCGTTCTCGTCCCGGCAGCGTTCAAAATCGCTGCGATCATCTGCGCGGTCGTCGTTTTCCCGTTGGTCCCAGTGACGCCGATCAACTTCAACGCAGCCGCGGGCGCACCATAGAATGCACTTCCCAGCTCGGCGAGCGCGCGAGCGGAATCGCTCACGACAATGCCGCGTACGCCGGCCGGAAGTGGCCTTGGGTGCTCCATGACGATCGTGCGCGCGCCTCGGGCAATCGCGTCGTCGATAAACTCATGTCCATCGGTGTGCAGGCCGCGCATCGCAACGAAGATCGCGCCATCCTCAATTGTGCGGGAATCGACCGTCAAGGCGGATGCGCCGCGCACGATTTCCTGCGCAGAGAAACTGGGAGCCGTCGAAGCCACGGCGGCTCAGTTCGCCTTTTTGGCCCGGCGAACCAAGCGATCCGGCGCCGGCGACGGCGACGGGACATTCGGCAAGACTCCGGCATGGAGCATTGCAATCATCGCGATCTTCGCGAAGCCGGGCGCTGCGACGACACTGCCGTAGATCGCGCTGCGCGGCTTGACGACTTTCACGAGGATCAGGTAACGCGGATGCTCCGCGGGGACCAACCCGATGAAGGACGCGATGTACTGCCCCGGCGCATAGGCGCCGTTTTCAACGACTTGCGCGGTGCCGGTCTTGCCCGCAGTCGTATAGCCTGGAATCTGCGCCGTCGGATCGCCGGTGCCGCGCAACACGACCGAGCGCAAAAATCCGCGCAGCGTTGCCGCCGTACGCCGCGAGAAGATGCGGTGCTCGACTTCGCGGCCGTAGTGGTAGACCATATTGCCGCGATCGTCAAAGATCGCGCTGAGAATCCGCGGTCGCAACAGGATGCCTCCATTCGCGATTGCGGCGTAGAAGCGCGCGAGCGCGAGCGGCGTGATCGATATGCCTTGTCCGAATGCAATCGTCGGCAACGATGACGCGCTCCAATCTTTGAGGGCGGGCGCAATGCCCGGATTTTCGCCAGGAAGACCGACTTGGGTGGGCTCGCCAAACTCCGCGGCGCGGATCATATTGTCGAGCCGACGCGCGCCGATCCGCAGACCGACCTCGGCCGCGCCGATGTTGTGCGAATATTCGATAATTTGCTCGAGCGTCTCACTGCCGCCCGTGCCGGCCATGAATCCGTCTTCAGCGTTGTGCAGCACGCGACCGCCAATCTCTAGCGTGTCACGTGCCGGGAACCTCGACTGCGTCGTGACGATCCCGCTTTCGAGCGCCGCCGCCGCGGTCACCAGTTTAAAAGTTGAGCCGGGCTCGTAAGCATCCATGACGGCACGGTCCCGTCGCGCATCCGGCGTGGCGTGTGAAAAATCATTGGGTTGGTAATCCGGCACATTTGCCAACGAGAGAACTGCGCCGCTCCACGGATCGAGGATCAGCGCGCTGCCGCTTTCGGCGGAGAACTCCTTGACCTGTTCAGCGAGTACGCGCTCCGTCTGGTATTGCAAATAAGAATCGATCGTCAGTGCAAGCGTGTAACCGGGTTTTGACGGACGAAGCACGATCTGATCGCCGAAAGGAATCGGCCGCTTAAACTGATCCGTCTCGAGCGAGATGCGCCCCGTTTCGCCGCGCAAGAGCGAATCGTATTGATATTCGACGCCGTCTAAACCGTTCTCGTCGATCCCTACAAATCCAAGCACGGTCGACGCAAGATGGCCGACGGTATCGTAACGGCGGCCCGTATCTTCAGCCTTGAAGTCGATCCCCTCCAAGTTCGCAGCGCGAACGCGGCCCGCAACATCGGGCGAAACCTTTCGCGCGACCCACGTAAACTGAAGCCGCCGGTCGTGCAGGCCGGTGATGACGGCGGGATCGAGCGTTCCGAGTATCGCGCCCAGCTTGCGCGCGGTCGCATCGGGATCGCTGAGTTGACTCGGCACCGCGTAGATGCTTTCCGAAGGCAGCGAACGCACGAGAACGTTGCCGTCTTTATCGAGGATGCTGCCGCGTCGGGCGAAGACCTCGATCGTGTTCGAACGCTGTTCGAGCGCTTCTTTTGCCAGCACGGGCCCGCGAATGATCTGAAAATCGCAAAGACGCCACGTCAGAAAAAGCGCGATCGCGAAGATCCCGTAAAAGATCAGCTTTGCCCGGCCCGGTCCAATGCGCGAAAACGTCCGCGGATGCATAAAAAAAAGGACGCGCTAGCGCGTCGTGCCGAGCGAACCGAAGGTCGAGAGCCACGCGAGCCGCGGATGCGACGCGGGTCGCTTGCGCTCGACCGGCACGGTGACGATCGCGAACTGCTGGGCATCTTTCATGCCGAATTCCGCGGCGATGGCCGCCAGTCGCTCTTCGGAGCGCAGCAGCGCGATGCGATCGTCGAAGCGAGCCGTCTCATCTTGCAGTGCGACTCGCTGACGTTCCGCCCGCGCGACGGCGTAATCGAGACCGGTCAAGTTCGAGATCAACATCACGTAGCCAATCAAAAGTGCCAGCACGACCGTCAGCAAGCTAAAGAACCGCCAGAGCGTCGCGCTGCGCATATCAGCGGCACGATTGCGGCGCTGTTGCGACGCGACCCGCGCGCTTCGCACGTTGCGCACGCGCGGCCGTGACTCGACGACCCGCTGCGCGATCATCAGCCTGCCTTCCGCTCCGCGGCGCGGAGTTTCGCGCTGCGAGCCCGGGGGTTGTCGGCAACTTCGTCATCGCTCGGCACGACCGGTTTGCGCGTCAGCACGTTGAGGCGGCGATCGTCCCGGAAAGCGTTCTTGACAATCCGATCTTCAAGCGAGTGAAAACTGATCGCGACGATGCGCCCCGTCGAACGCAAGCGGTTGGCAGCGGCCTGTAGACCCTCGCGCAGTGAGTCGAGCTCATCGTTGACTGCGATTCGCAACGCCTGGAAGATCCGAGTCGCGGGGTGGACCCGTTCACGCCGGCCGGCGCGGTGCAGCACACCGCTGACGAACGATGCGAATTCGGTCGTTGTTTTCGGGAGCGTTCCCGCTTCGCGCCGCAAAACGACGGCGCGTGCTAACCTGCGGCTTGCCCGCTCCTGGCCGTACTGATAGAAGATGTCGGCGAGCTCGGATTCCGTCGCCGTCGATAGGATGTCGTAAGCGCTGGTGCTTGCATTCGGGTTCATGCGCATGTCGATTCGGCCGGCCTCTCGAAACGAAAAGCCGCGTTCCGGAAGATCAAATTGCATCGATGAAACTCCCAAATCGAAGAGCACGCCATCGATCTGCGCGACCCCAAGCTCGTCGAGGATCGCTTGAAGATTGCGAAAGTTGTCGTGCACGAAGGAGAGTGCCGGATGCGAAATCTTCGGATGCGCCGACGGGTCGAGATCGATAGCAATGAGGCGACCCGAGGTAAGGCGCTCCAAGATCTCGCGCGCATGACCGCCGCCGCCGAAGGTCGCATCGACATAGATGCCGTCCGGCCGTACCGCCAAGAACTCGAGCGCTTGCACACGCAGAACCGGTACATGCATCATCGACGCAAAGATACGGGCACAC
>JAFARW010000082.1 GCA_019245275.1 Vulcanimicrobiota bacterium | reverse complement strand
AGCGCGTACCTCGTTCGATTCTTGTGGAGAATCTGGCCGCGTCTTTCTTGGCGCATTGCTGACGACGACAAGCGCGAAGATTTCTTAGCAACGTTCGCGCCCTTCGCGCTCATTTGCATCCTGGCGGCCTGGGTCTTCACGCTGGTTGTCGCCTATGGATTGCTCTTCTACGCCCTGCGAAGCCAACTGCAACCGCAACCGGTCGATTTCTGGGGCGCGCTCTATTTCGCCGGTACGTCGCTCTTCACGATCGGCTTCGGTGACATCACCGGCCGTGGCGGGCTGGCGCGATTCTTGTCGTTAGCGGCAGGCGCATCCGGCTTGAGCGTAGTGGCAATCACGACGGCGTTTCTCTTTGCGGTGTTCGGCGCATTTCAGCGACGGGAAGTCTTTGTCGTCACCGTCGGCAATCGGGCCGGTTCGCCGCCGAGCGGAATCGGGTTGCTCGCGATTGCCGCGGGTAAGGATATCATCGATGACCTTCCTACGCTCTTCGCGCAGGCACAACAGTGGACCGCCGAAGTGATGGAGAGTCATCTCGCCTACCCGATCCTGTCGTACTTTCGTTCGAGCCACGATTACGAATCGTGGGTCGGTACGCTCGGCACGCTGCTCGATGCCGCAACGCTGCTCTTGACGACAACGGAGAAGACCGCGCACGGCCAAGCTCAGATCTTCTATTGGCTCGGGCGACATTTGACGCACGATTTCGTCCGTTACTTCGAACTAGAGACTCACGAATCGGTCGGTATCGAACGCGCTGAGTTCGATCAAGCCTACGCGCGCCTCTCGCAGCTGGGTTTTGAGATGCGCGATCCGGATCGATCGTGGAAAGATTTTTCGGAGTTACGCGTCGTTTACGCAGGCGCGCTTTCAGCGATGGCGGCGTTCTGGCAGATTCCGCCGCTGCAATGGGTCGGCGACCGATCTCTCGTCTCCGTGCAGCATGTTCGCGATCAGCTGAGCGAGCGTGAGGTGCGGCCCGTTTAAGCAAACCTCAGTAGTGACTGTGTTTGTGTAAGAACGGCTTCGCCTCGTTGATCGGCAGTGCGAAGCCGATCGAGCGTTCCTCATCGAAGCGCGACTCGGCCACCCCTACGACGGCCGCCCCATCGCTTGCAAAGACCGGACCGCCGCTTTCGCCCGGAACGATCGGAAGATTCAATTCGATCGCATGCGCGCGCACGGCTGAAATTCGTCCGGAGTTGATCGAGGTCGCGAGCCCAAGGCCATCCTCTTCGAAGATATCCGGAATCGGGTAGCCCATCAGACCGATCGATTCGCCCGGTAGAACGGCAGTCGAATCGCCAAGTTTTGCCGCGGGCAGCTTCGCTTTGGTTGTCACAATAGCCACATCGAGTTTTGGATCCGCGGCGACGAGCGTTCCCGGTACCTTCAACTTGTTTGCAATCGTAACCCGAACGTTGCGCGCTTGATCGACGGCATGCTGCACCGTCAAGATATCGCTGCCCCATTCACCGCTCGAAATGACGGTGCCCGTCGCGTACTCCGTGTCCCACGAACGTCGATCGGCGCTCGGGACTTGCATCGTCAGCAGCACAACCGACGGCCGCATCGAGTGGACGGCGTCAATGAACGGGTCGGATGAAGGATGGGAACACGCGCAGAGGGCGAGCAACGCGAAGATCGTTAGCCGCTTCATGGAAAACGTTCGCGCAATTCGGCACGCAGCGCATCGATGCCCGCGCCGGTCTTTGCGCTGACGCACAGCGTCCCGCCGGCATGCGGCCGTTCGCTAATGAGGTCACACTTGTTCAGGACGAGCGTACGCGGCTTCGCGCTCAGCTTCAGATCGTGCAAGATCGCATCGACGCTGGCGGCTTGACGCGGCCAATCCGGATTCGATGCATCGGCGACATGGAGCAGCAGCGCGGCGGCGTCGAGCTCTTCGAGCGTTGCACGAAATGCGGCCACGAGGTCCGCCGGCAAATCCGTGATGAAGCCGACCGTATCGACAAGCCGGATGAAGCGCCGATCGCCGAGATACGTCCGCCGCATCAGCGGGTCCAGCGTCGCAAAGGGCTGGTCGGCGACAAACGCCTGGCTGCGTGCGAGCCGATTCATCAGCGACGATTTGCCGGCGTTTGTGTAACCGACAAGCGCGACGATCGGCTCGGACCCATCGCCCTCGCGCCGCGTCGCACGCGAACGGCGGACGCTTTCGAGCGAGCGCGAGAGCGCTTTAATGCGTTCGCCGATCCGCCGGCGATCGGTTTCCAATTTCGTTTCACCGGGTCCGCGCGTTCCAATGCCGCCGCCCAGCCGAGAGAGATCGGCGCCGATGCCGATTAGATTCGATTGCCGGTATCGCAGCTGCGCGAGCTCGACTTGCAGCTTCCCTTCTCTCGATCGCGCGTGCCGCGCGAAGACGTCGAGGATCAGCATCGTACGGTCGACGATCGGCACCGAAATCACTTTCTCCAAGGTGCGCCGCTGACGCGGGCGCATTGCGTTAAACACGAAAAGCAAGTCGGCGCCGAGGGCCGCAGTACGCTCCGCGACTTCTTGGGCTTTACCGCTGCCGATCAGGAAAGCGGGGTCCAGCCGGTTGCGGCTTTGCACGATCTCTTCGATGACGCTCGCACCTGCTGCGTCGATCAGCGCCTCAAACTCTGCCAATTCCGCTGGAAACGAACGCCGTTTTTCGTACAAATCGACGGCGAGCACAACCGCCTTCGGCCGGGCGCGCGTCAGCGCAGCGTGCGCAGGTGTTCGATTAGCCAAGCGATGCCTTCATTGTAGCGGGGCCCCGGACGCTCGACGACGTCCGCGTGCCGTTTGTCCAGGACGAAAACGCGGCCGCTTTGCACTGCCTTTAGCGACCGCCAGGGTGCATATCCAAGCAGAGCAGTTAGCTGCGTCTGATCGTCGGTAACGACGGCATCCGGTTGTGCGGCCAAAACCGTTTCTGCTGAAATGACGGGGTAGGGCTGCGCAACGCCGGCTGCGTTCTTAGCCCCACTGAGTGTCAGGAGCGTTGAAATGAAAGAAGCGTTGCCCGCGATGATGATCGGCTTTGCGTTGATGACGAACAACACGCGCGGCCTGTACGCACCAACAATCATTCGTCGCAGTCGTTTTGTTTTAGATTGCAATGCATCGATTAAGTTCTTGGCGGCGTCCCGTCGAGATGTCAGCGCCCCGAGCGCGGAAATGTCGGCAAAAATATCCGCGTAAGAATCATCGCGCAGGAACACTGTTTGGAGACCTGCGGTGCGCAAGGCGGCCGTTAGGCGAAGCTGGGATGGAATTCCAACGACGGCATCGGGATGCAGACGGATGATCGCTTCATTATTGACGCTGGCAAATGAGGCGACGGCCGGCAAACGTTTGACGCTGGGCGGATAGTCATCGGCTTGAGTGACCGCTATGACTCGCTCGCCTGCGCCGAGCGCAAAGAGGTCCTCGGTTAACGAGGGCACGAGCGAGACGATACGCCGTGCGCGAGTCGGCAGGTGCGGAGACGGCGCTGCGCCGCAGCCGACCAGAAACGCCACGAACGTCGCAACAAAGAGGACCCGCTTACTGCCCTTAGTAAGAGCATTGCTTCGCGTCTGTGCGTGGGAAGCCGGTGAGAAGCCGGCACGGTCGCGCCACTGTATGCGGTGAGCCGCTCGAGCGCCACAATCCACTAAGGATCGGAAGGCCCCGAGCAAATCGGCTACGACCCGCAAGTCAGGATACCGGTACAGACGTTGCTTGAATCCGCCTCGCGAGAAGGAAGGACAGCATGACTTCACGTTCGGTTCTCTACGCATTCTTTTCAGCGGTCTTCTTCGCCGCTATGGGCTTTAACACGGTATCCGCGCAGACGACGCCTACCCCGGTACCTACGCCGACGCCGATTCCTGAGATCGGCCACGTCTTCACGAGCGATCGTTCGGACGAAACTTTGAGTAACGTCGTTCGGACGACCTATGTTGTCACCGCAAGCGATATCGCGCGTCGCGGATTTACGAGCGTTGCGGATGCAATTGCCGATCTCCCCGGCGTCAACGTTTTCCGTTACGGTGCAACAGGCTCGCTGGCGAGTGTCGGCATTCGCGGCTCGACATCGGCCCAAGTCTTGATACTCTTCGACGGCTTGCCGGCCGCCGGTCAAGCCACCGGAACGCTCGATTTGAACTCAATCCCGACCGCGGGAGTCGATCGAATCGAGGTCGTCGAGGGCGGCGGCTCGACGCTCTACGGCGCGGGCTCCGTCGGAGGCATCATCAACGTGATCACGCATCCGCTCGAAGGCGCGCCGCTTGCGAGACTCAGCACCGGCACCTTTGGCGACAGTGAGTTTCGATTTCAGACGCGCAACGTGACGATCGACAGGGGGGTGGCAACCAATGATTATTCATATCCCGGCGGCGTGCGCACCGGTGCGGATTCGCAACTGAGCGCCGCGCGATTTATATTCGCGGGCCAAGGCGGAGCGTGGTCCACCAAGTTTAGCGGCGCCTTCATCGCCCACCATCTCGGAGATCCGGGAACGGTGCCGCTCGGCTTCACGACTCCGAGTCGCGAGGACAGCGCGATTAGCAATCTCTACGCGAACGTGACGCACCATACGCGCTACGCGGAGACGACGCTCGAGCTCGGCGCATCATCGCAACGATTTCTCTTCTACTGCGATAATCCGGCCGATCCGAATTGTTTTACGCCTTCGCAAGCGCTCACCACCGATGTGCGCTTGGGTGCCAGTCTACGCAACACATTGCGTTTCGATCGCGGCAAATTGATCTACGGTATTGACCTCGCACGCGGCGTTGCCCGACTCGATGACGGCGCGAGCGGAACTCCGCTCTCAACTCCGCCCGACATCACGACAAACGCTTATGCGCAAGCAGCGCTTTACGCCGAAGGCACCTGGCTTTACGGCAGCTCAAACCGCGCCTATCTCGGCCTCCGTGCGGAACGCGACGGGGGAGCGGGCGGCATCATTGCGCCGTCGCTCGGCGTCCTGCAACGGCTTTCGCCCGCGTTGACGTTGCGTGCGAATTACGCTACGGCCTTCCGCGCTCCAAGCGCCGAAGATCTCTATTTCCCCGGCGGCTTCGGCAATCCACAGCTGCAGCCGGAACGCATGCGCGTCGCAGATTTCCGTTTGAATGACGTCTCTTTGTTGGGCGGTGCTGCGCTTACTTGGTTCTCTTCGTTTACGACCAACAAGATCGTACCCGGCGCAAACTTCGTACCGGAAAACATCGGCCACGCGAGCATCCAAGGCCTGACTTTTGAACTAAGAACGCCCGACGTCCACCGCATGTACGCGCATTTGAACGTGACCGATCTGTATCGCGCGGTCGACACGGCGACCAATCTTCGCGTCTCCGCAGCGGGCCCAATTTTCTCGGTCAATGCGCTTCTTGGATTTCGCGGCACGCCGCAGAGCGTCTTCGAGAGCTGGGGTCTCATCGCTGACACGCGCGGCGCTCAATATTATGCCTTCAGTCCGGGCCCCGCGCCCGGCTATACGCGACTCGATGCGTTCGTCCGCTTTAGGCTGGCCGCAAACCGGCTACTCTCGTTGCGCCTCTACAATCTCGCCAACCATCGAATCTCCGACGTGCCGGGCTACCCCGAAGCCGGCACTGCTCTTTTGATTGAGCTCGCGACGCGTTAGATCGGCAAACGGCATCAACACCGCGCTGCGTTTAGGCGGCGCAGTGCTCGTGTTGCTTATCGCGATTCTAATCGGCGGCTTGGTCGGCGCGACGCGTCTTTCGTTGCATGATCTGGTCGTGGCCCTCGAGCATCCAAACTCGGGCAGCGATGCAGCCACGATCCTATGGGTGCTGCGCCTGCCGCGCGCCGTTCTCGCAGCGATCGTCGGTGCTGCGCTTGGAATATCGGGTGCGATGCTGCAAGGAATGCTGCGCAATCCGCTGGTCGATCCGTATTTGACGGGCGTCAGCGCAGGTGCAGCGGCGGCGATCGCAATCGCGGTCGCTTCGGGAATCGCCGCGCCTTTTGTTCCGGCGCTGGGTTTTGTGGCGGGCCTGTGCGCCGCGGTCCTCGTTGCGATGCTCGCACGACGCGGTGGCGGGCTCGACGCGAACCGCTTGATCTTGGCGGGCGTTTCGCTTTCGGCGCTTTTTTCCGCGATCGTCGCGCTCGTTCTAACTCGTCTGCAACAAGGAGGCTACGCTGAGACGATCATCTCGTGGCTCGCCGGCTCGCTTGCCGGACGCACGTGGCACGATCTGACGTGGACACTTCCCTATCTTACGGTCGGTGCGATCGCCGCAACGTTAGCCATTCCGGCGCTCAACGTGCTGCGGCTCGGCGACGTGCGAG
>JAFARW010000009.1 GCA_019245275.1 Vulcanimicrobiota bacterium | reverse complement strand
CCGCAAGATCGCCCTGAGGCGCGCAATCAGTTCGCGATTCGAATACGGTTTGCAGAGGTAATCGTCGGCGCCGATTTCCAAGCCGACGACGCGGTCGATTTCGTCGGTTCGCGCACTGACCATAATGATCGGCACATCATGTTTCTCACGGCGCAGCCGGCGCGTAATCTCGAGACCTTCGATTCCGGGCAGACCCACTTCGAGGACCATGATGTTCGCCCAGGTCCGCGCTGCCCGCAGCGCCGTCATGCCGTCCGCAACCGCGAGCGTCTCGAAACCTTCGTTGCGGACGTGCTGCACCAGAAGCTCACGCGTCGGCGCATCGTTCTCGGCAATTAAAACTCGCGCCGGCGGCATACGCGAATAAGTGCCCGCCCGCTTGCCTTTAGTCCAACTCCTGCTGTGCCAACACGCGCAACTTGCGATAGATCAGCGGCGCCGGAAAGCCAAGACGCTCCAATGCGCGTGCCGCCGATGGAAAGCTCATCTGCTCCTTCGTGCGAAAGATCTTCTCGATCGCGAGGTCGATGCGCTCGGCTTCGTCGACCGATGCATTCTCGACGACGTCGGCTGCAACGCTGCGGTCGATACCGCGTTTGATCAGTTCGCCCGTGAGCCGTCTGTTGCCGAGCGGTTTCCGTTTTTGTTCGACGAAGAGCGCCGCGAAAAGCCGATCGTCTAAGTAACCGTTGCGCTTGCAATCCGCGATCGCGTCACGGATCTCTTCGCCCGAATATCCCTTGCGCTCCAAGCGCTGCCACAACTGCGTCTCGGTCAAGCGCCGTCGCGCAAGGATGCGCAGCGCTGCGACGAGCGCCGACATTACTCGACTGCCGTGGCCGTCCCGTTACGCGAGTGAACGGCTGCGCTCTCGCGAAGCCGCGCGCTGATTTCTTCGGCAAGATCGGCATGCTCTTCGAGGTAGGCCTTGGCGTTTTCACGGCCTTGACCGATGCGCGTCTCGCCGTATGTGTACCAAGAGCCACTCTTGCCGACGATATTGCGCTCCAACGCAACGTCGAGAATCGAGCCCATCTTCGAGATCCCGTGACCGTAGGTGATATCGAATTCCGCTTGACGGAATGGGGGCGCGACTTTGTTCTTAACGACTTTGACGCGCGTGCGCGAACCAACGACTTCTTGGCCGACTTTGATCTGCTCGAGCTTGCGCACGTCGAGACGGATCGAGGCGTAGAACTTCAGCGCGCGCCCGCCGGAGGTCGTTTCCGGATTGCCGAACATAACGCCGACTTTCTCGCGCAGTTGGTTGATGAATATCATGACCGACTTCGAGCGCGAGATCGCCGACGTCAGCTTGCGCAGCGCCTGCGACATCAAGCGCGCTTGCAAACCAACGTGCGCATCGCCCATATCGCCTTCGAGTTCGGCTTTCGTTACGAGCGCTGCAACCGAGTCGACGACAACGACGTCGACGGCATTGCTGCGCACGAGCATCTCGGCGATATCGAGCGCCTGTTCACCGGTATCCGGCTGCGAAACGAGCAGGTTGTCGAGATCAATGCCGAGCGCCGATGCGTATGTCGGGTCGAGCGCATGCTCGACGTCGATAAAGGCGGCCGTACCGCCCATCTTCTGTGCTTCGGCGATCGCGTGCAGCGCAAGCGTCGTCTTGCCGCTCGATTCCGGACCGAAGATCTCGACGACGCGACCGCGTGGAAAGCCGCCGACTCCAAGCGCGAAGTCGAGCGCGATCGAACCGCTCGGCACGACCTCAAAGGCCATGCGCTCTTGAAAGTCGCCCATCTTCATGATTGCGCCCTTGCCGAATTGCCGCTCGATCTGAGCGAGGGCATTGTTGAGCGCGATATTCCGGTCGTCTTGCGACATTTTAATCTCCTAAGCTTCTAGATTCTCTATTTGCACCATCACGTTATCTCGCAAGGGTGCCAACTGTATGGCACTATGCCGTGGCGCTCTCCGGCGCATCTTCAAAAAGCGCGTCAATGAACTCCGCAGGATCGAACGGGCGCAGCGCCTCGATCGACTCTCCCAGGCCGACGAACTTGATCGGAATCTCGAGAGCATCGACGACCGCCGGCAACACGCCACCTTTCGCCGTTGAATCGAGCTTCGTCATCACCACGCCGGTCAACGCGGTTGCCTCGTTAAAGAGCCGCGCTTGCGAGACGGCATTCTGCCCCGTGGTTCCGTCCAAAACGAGAAGCGTTTCTGCCGGCGGCTCACCGGTTTCCCGTTCGATCACGCGGCGCATCTTGCGCAACTCTTCCATTAGATTGCTCTTCGTCTGCAAGCGCCCGGCCGTATCGATGAAGATCACATCGACGCCGCGCGCCTTGCCGGCCGCGATGCCGTCAAAGACGACGGATGACGGATCTGCACCTTCGCGCCCGCGCACGACTTCTGCATTGCTTCGCTCGCCCCAAATAGCGAGCTGCTCCGCCGAAGCCGCGCGAAACGTATCTGCCGCAACGAGGAGCACTCTCTTGCCTTGCGCGTGCAGCGAAGCTGCAAGCTTGCCGATCGTTGTCGTCTTTCCGCTACCGTTAACGCCGACGACAAGAACGACGCTCGGCTTGCGCGTCAGATTCAGTTCGGGATGCGGAAGCGTCAGAAATCGCTGCACGTCCTTGCGAAATCGCGCGATCGCCTGATCGCTCGTGCGCCAGGCTTCTTGGCGGGCAACGGTGCGCAGGCCACCGATGATCTTCTCGGTCGTGGGGACGCCGAAGTCAGCCTGCAAGAGTATTTCCTCGAGCTCTTCCCAGAAGGCGGCGTCGATGGGCTTGCGGGCTCGACCCAGCGTCTGAACGGCAGCCAGCGTCTCGCGAGATCGCCCGAAGATGGCGCGGACCTTCCCCAGGAGGCTCACGGGAGGTCCCTATTCCGTTCGGGCCAATCGAACTCCTGTTCGATTGAGCGCCCCGCCCTAGGCATATCGGATCCGCGGATTGGCAGCCGCATAGAGCAGATCGACGATCGTGTTCACGACGACGAAAACCGCGGCGAAAAGCAGCACGCAGCCGTTCACGAGCGGCATATCGCGATTCGAAATCGCATCGAACGTTAGCCGGCCGACGCCCGGCCACGCGAAAATGTGCTCGGTCAGAACGGCGCCGCCGAGCAGCAGACCGGTCTGCAACCCGATGATCGTGATGACCGGCACGAGCGCGTTCCGCAAGGCGTGATGAGTAATCACAGCCCACTCGCTCGCACCTTTTGCGCGCGCGGTTCGAATGTAGTCGCTGCCCAGCACATCCAGCATGCCGCTGCGCGTGATCTTCGCGATGATCGCGAGTGGAATCGTTCCGAGCGTGACCGCGGGCAAGATCAGATGCCACAGCGCATCGAGCGCCGCCCGGAACTGGCCATGCAAAAGCGCGTCGAGGATAACGAGATGCGTGATCGGACGCACCGAGTAGATCAGCGATATGCGTCCCGAGATTGGAAAGAGATTGAGCCCATAGTGGCTTGGCACGACGCTGAAGATGTACACGAGCATCCATCCGAGCCAGAAGACCGGTATCGATACGCCGAGCAACGCTAAGCTTGTCGTCGCTGCATCAACAACGGTGCGAGCTCGAACGGCCGCGACGATCCCAAGCGGGACGCCGAAGATGATCGCGACACACATCGCGCCGAGTGCGAGCTCGACCGTGGCCGGAAAATATGCGGCCAGCTTCTGCGAAACGGGCTGCTGGTCCATCGTCGAACGTCCGAGGTCGCCATGCAGCGCGTGCACGATGTACAGCCCGAGCTGATCGTACCAAGGACGATCCAAACCCATCGAAGCACGCAAAGCGGCGATCTCCTGCGCCGTCGCATGGTCGCCCAATCGAATCGTTATCGGATCGCCCGGAATCAAACGTAAGAAAAAGAAGCTGATCACGGTGATCGCGATCAAGACCGCGATCAAGCGTACGATCCGGTTGACGAAGAAGCGTAGCAACGGCTTTTAGATCGAGCTAGATCGCGCGCACGGCAAAGCGTAACGCTTGCCCGACAAGATAGCCGCGCTGCGCGAACGAAAGACGATCGTCTTCGCGCTCGAGCAGCGTTCGCAAATACGGGGTACTCGCGAGCTGTTCGAAGAGCGCTCCAAAGCGCCGCGGTTTACGTTCGAGAAAATGCATCAGCGCAACGCGCCGCTTTAGGCGCGGATAAAACTTCGATTGAACTGCACGCGCATATTCCGCCGCTGCGCGCGTTGCCGAATTGCGAAACTTTCTGCAAGCCTCCGCAGCGAATCGGCCGCTAGCGGCCGCTTCGTAAATCCCCTCGCCGTTCGTTGCATCGACGAGCCCCGCGGCGGTCCCACCGACCATCACTCCGTTATGCGCGATCACCGGCCGCGGAAGACCACCGTACAAGAGATGGCCTTCTTCCTTTATAGCGCACGGCACATTCGGATAGAGTCGCGCCGCGATCCGCTCCGCAAAATCGCGCAATTCGCCGCGCAAGCGGGCGCCCTCGATCTTGCCGACAACGCCCAACCCTACGGCAAGGTGGTCGCGCTTCGGGAACATCCATCCGACGACTTGCCGCCCTTCGGCCGTCCGGTAGTAATGCAACTCGAGCGTTTCATAAGCGGTCGCCGCGGCAGCCCGTTCCGGATAGACGCGGTGCTGATAGCACGTCAGCATCCCATCTGCCCAGCTTCTAAACGCGAAGGGGCCGTCCGCGTCAAATCGCGCTGTCGAGCCGTTTGCAAAGAACACGGAGCGCGCCGCGATCTGTCGTCGGGCGCCGCTGTTGCCGTCCGCGTATTCGACGATGCTTCGATCGCGCTCGATTGCTATCGTGCGAAAGAGTGCGCGGCAGCGCACTTGCGCGCCGGCGTTGCGCGCGAGGTCGGCAATGGTGCCGTCGAGCTCCTCGCGCGTTGTCGTATGCGCAGGACCGACTTCAAACTTATGGCAGCCGGTAGCATCATCGTAAAGCGCGAGCCAAGCGGGATTGCAATGCACGATCGAGCGCGGAACGTCGAACTGCTCGCAGAAGCCGGGACGCAACCCAGCCGCGCAGACGCGTTTTGCGCCGACGACCGTGTCTTTCTCGAGAACGACGCACTCAATGCCGCCGGCGGCGGCTTCGCGTGCCGCGATGCCTCCGGCCGGGCCGCAGCCGACGACCAGAAGCTCCGTGCGCTCCATGCACGGCTTTATTGTGAGGCTAGGCTTTGTAGCCTTCTTCTTTAGCGAGCTCGTCCATATGCGAATCGTGCGAAACGCGATCATTCATCTCCGCGATGCGTGCGGGCGCCGGCCGAACCCGATCGCGAATCCACGCCGCGACATCTTCATCGGTCGGTGCGGTTCGAACGGCTTCAAGAAACTCGTCTTCCGTAATGCCGAGCGTTTCGAATAGCTGCGCGTTGACCGTGCATCCGCAGTAGCTGTACTCACCGAGCGTTCCAGCGATATACGCGCGCGCTTTGTCGATCGCGCGCGGCAAGAGCATCATGCCGTCGAGCTCCTCGAACGGACTTCGCGGCGGGTGGTTTCGTAGATCGGTTACTGTTGCTGTCGTCATGCTAACCTTGTACCCGCGAATACTCGCGTGCGCGCAAAGCGAACTATACACAAGTCGAACAAGGACTCGCTCCCTTAAACGGGCAACTTTGCCCCGTCTTTTTGCACCTATCTGACAAAGGGAGTCCATGACCGCAGCGCCCGGTATTGCAACCCAATACGCCATTTACGCCGGCCTAGGCGCCGGCGTTTTAGCAATCCTCTACGGCATCTACTTGATCGCATGGATCTTGCGGCGGCCCGCAGGGAACGAGCGAATGCAAGAGATTGCGCGCGCAATTCAAGAGGGCGCGATGGCGTTTCTCGTGCGCCAATACACGACGATCGGGATCGTTGCCATCATTCTTGCGATCTTGATCGGCATCGCGCCGGTGCTCGGATGGCAGGCCGCAGTCGGATTTCTGATCGGCGCCGTGCTCTCCGGCTCGGCCGGTTTTATCGGCATGGTTGTTTCCGTGCGTGCGAATGTGCGCACCGCAGAAGCGGCTCGCAGCGGTCTTGCGCCCGCGCTGAGCGTCGCGTTTCGAGGAGGCGCAATCACGGGTTTGCTCGTCGTCGGTCTTGGATTGCTCGCGGTCAGCGGCTACTACTGGATTCTGCTTTCGATCAACGGCGGCGATCAAGCAAAGTCGCTCGCCGCGATGATCGGCCTAGCATTCGGATGTTCGCTCATCTCGGTCTTTGCGCGCTTGGGCGGCGGCATCTATACGAAAGCCGCTGATGTCGGCGCGGACCTCGTCGGAAAAGTTGAAGCGGGCATCCCCGAGGACGATCCGCGTAACCCGGCAGTTATTGCCGACAATGTGGGCGATAACGTCGGCGATTGCGCCGGCATGGCGGCGGACCTCTTTGAAACTTACGTGGTTACCACCGTCGCTGCGATGCTCTTAGGACATCTCGTTCTCGGATCCGTACCAGGCGCGGTCACGTTCCCAATCGTCTTGGGAGCCGCTTCGATCGTCGCATCGATCATTGGAACGTTCTTCGTTCGAATGAGTGCTAGCGGCCGCGGCAAGATCATGAATGCACTTTATCGCGGCTTGGTCAGCTCGGCGATCATTTCCGCGATTCTCTTCTTCTTCATTACCCGCGCGGAGTTCAGCGGCGGCATCGCGGCGGCAACGATCGGATTGAGTCATGATGTGCCGGCCTGGGCGATCTTCGTCTGCGCGCTGATCGGCTTAGCGATCACCGGCTTGATTACATACATCACCGAGTACTACACGGGAACGCAGTTCTCGCCGGTGCGGCGCATCGCGAATGCTTCGGTCACGGGTCACGCAACAAACATCATTAGCGGCCTCGCGGTTTCGATGCAGGCGACGGCATTGCCGGCGATCGTGATCGTCGCGGGCATCCTGATTTCGTTTGCGCTCGCCGGTCTTTACGGCGTCGCGATCGCCGTCATGGCGATGCTTTCAATGGCCGGCATTATCGTCGCGATCGATTCATTCGGACCGATTACGGACAACGCCGGTGGCATCGCCGAGATGGCCGACCTCCCGGCGGATGTGCGCGGCGTAACGGATCCGCTTGATGCTGTCGGCAACACGACGAAAGCCGTCACCAAGGGATACGCCATCGGCTCGGCCGCGCTCGCCGCAGTCGTTCTCTTTGCCTCATTCTTGCGGGAACTCAGCGACAAGTGTCATGCGGCGCCGCGCGCAGCGTGCGCAACACATCCGGCAGTGTTCGGCATCGGCGATCCGTACGTGCTCACGGGCTTGCTGATCGGCGGCCTCTTGCCGTATCTGTTCTCGTCGCTTTCGATGGAAGCAGTTGGGCGCGCTGGTGGTGCGGTCGTGGAAGAAGTGCGCCGTCAATTCCGCGAGATTCCTGGCATCATGCAAGGTACCGCGCGGCCGAACTATGCTACAACGGTCGACATCGTCACGCGCGCCGCGCTCAAAGAGATGGTTCTGCCGGCGCTGATTCCGGTCGGCGTGCCGATCCTCGTCGTGCTCCTGAGCTTCTTTAATATTTTGCCGGGCAACGCCGGTGCGCAGATGATGGGCGGCATCCTCGTCGGGTCGATCGTCACCGGTCTCTTTGTCGCGATTTCATTTACGAGCGGCGGTGGCGCTTGGGACAACGCGAAGAAATATATCGAGGACGGCAATTTAGGCGGCAAGGGGTCGGTCGCTCACGCCGCAGCCGTCACCGGCGATACGGTCGGCGATCCTTATAAGGACACCGCCGGACCGGCCATCAACCCGATGATCAAGGTCCTGAACATCGTCGCCCTGCTGCTGGTTGCTTTCCTGGTCCACTAAACCAAACCGCGTTCAACTCGCGTTCTACTACATTAGATGAAGCGGTTTCTGGCGGCGGTTCTCGGCCTCGGGCTGATCGCGGCTCTGGTGGCCCCGGCGTTCGCGCAGAGCGAACAGCAAATCGGCCAGCAAGTGTACGCGCAGCTCGCGCGTCGCGGCGAGATCATCACGAACTCGCCCTATTACAAGGTTCTCAACCCCATCGCACTGCGGATCAAGCAAGTCGCCGATCCGCAGTACGACACACCGTTTCGCTTCATTCTCGTCCATGAGAAATCGCCGAACGCGTTTTCGGTGCCGGGCGGGAACGTTTACGTTACCGACTCGATGATGAGGTTCGCACAGAATAAGGAAGAATTGGCCGGCGTTCTCTGTCACGAGACATCGCATACAATTCATCACGACGTCGTGCACTTGGCGCAGAAACAGCAGAACGTCGATCTGCTGGCCAGCATTGCCTCGGTACTGCTCGGCGGACGAGGCTTCTCGAACTTTCTGTTGGGCTCAGCGGACCAGTTGATCGGCTTGACCTTCACGCGCGGCGTTGAACATGCAGCCGACGCTAAGGGCGCGGTGACGTGCGCGCAAGCCGGCATCAATCCGTGGGGAATGGTTTGGCTTTTCGAGCAGTACGAAGCGCATCCGACCGGCGGAAAGCCGCCCGAAGCGCTCTCAGATCATCCGCGGGACGACCACCGGATTTCCGATCTGGAAAATGAGTTCGCGGCGAATCCGACGCTTTTTGGCCGTTTTAGCAGCAACATCTCAACGGCAACGCCGCTGAACGAAGCCGGCTTTCGCGAAGACCGGCTACGCTGAGAGCGCTTTGAAGCGCGTATATAAGATCCAGCGCGACGCGATGACGGACGCGATTGCGAAGGCGATGAATCCGTCAGCGGGCGCGATCGCGATCGGCCCGGCGGTTGGGACGAATAAGCGAATCGCATAGCGCGCCCCAAACGCCACAAAAAAGAGAATCAGCGTAATTGCCGACGGCTCCACGACAATCGTGCGCGGCTTTTTGCCGGCGCGCATTTTGCTGTGCCGGCAGCGCAAAATCCCGAACGGTATCCCGATCACAAGTCCGATAGCCACCGCGAGCGCCGGGAGCCACAGCGTTCCGGGCGGCAGTTCAATTGCCGTGGCCCAAAACGAGACGCCGACCAGTACGAGCAAGATGATCGGCGTCAGCCAGATTCGCGAGATGCTCATCG
>JAFARW010000113.1 GCA_019245275.1 Vulcanimicrobiota bacterium | reverse complement strand
CGGTCACCAGCAGTGTGTAGCGGGAGAAGAGCAGCGCCAAGAAGGCCGCTTTGCAAAAAGTGAAGGCGTAGCCCTCAAGGGTTTGGCCGCGCTGTTCGCGGTCCGCCACTGGCTGCTCGGTCATGCGAAATCTCCCATCATTCAGCTAACGCCGCGCGCCTCACGCTGCCGGCCAGAGCGCGCTCGCGCACCTTCGGAAAGAGACGCGCGGCGCAAAACGGCATCCGCACCGGATCGCTGCCGGCGCCGCCGACGTGGACGCAACATTGTTCGAGGCGCTCGGCGATCAGCATATCGGCGTCCATGAAATGCTTGACGGTCACGCGCTTGATCCGCCGGCCAACAAAATCCGCCGTCGCTTCCTTTGAAAACGCCATCTTCAGCAGATCTGCGACGCCGCCAAAGTCGCAGGCAGAGCATAGCGTCTTGAGGGCCCCGACGAGTTCCGGTCGCGAAAGCGTCATCGTTTCAGACATCACCCCTAAGAGCGCGCGGCGCACCTCGTTCAGCGTGTCGCTGAAAGCGATCGAGTTGCCGACGACGCTCAAGTTGTTCTTGAGCGTTCGGTCGCCGAGCAGTGACGCGAGCCCGCGCATCGTGCCGGCGCGATCTTTGATGAAGTAGCCAATCGAGCAGCAATCCGGATGGCTGCACGGCAACGCGATCAGATCGTGTTCCTGGATCGCATGCGATGATTGCGCCGCGAGCCGTCGCAAGACTCCGGTCGTCGTCACGCGATCAAGCGGATCGACTTGCGGCGAACGCCCCGAAGCAAAAACGGGCTGGAACATTACTCCGCCGACAAACGGCGTTTCGAACGCAGTGTCCGCGACCTCGCCTATTTCGTCGGCATTTTCTTTCGTGACGGTCATCACGAGCGTCGTGAAGATCTTTGCCTTTGAGAGCCGGCCAACGACTCGCGCTTTTAATTCACTCAAATCGACACCGCGCAAGTAGTGCTGCGTAGCGGCTCGCTGGCCGTCGTATTGCAGATAGATCTCGACGCGATTGCGCAACGAAGCAATGAAAGACAGCAACGAGTCCTCATTTGCAAGTCGAACGCCGTTCGTGTTGACGAGGATGCGCGTGATCGGCAATGGCACGAGTGCATCGATCACCGCTTTGAACTGTGGATGCACCGTCGGTTCGCCTCCGCTGATCATCACGACGTCGAGGCGGCCACTCTCGCGTTCGATCGCGCTCTTAACGCTCCGTACGATCTCCTCGAGCGGCAGGAAATGCGACGCGGCCGGGCTTGAGCTCGTATAGCAGGCCGGGCACGACAGATTGCACTGGGTCGTGATATCGAGCAAGAAGATGCATGAGTGCTGCAGATGCGCCGGTCCTAAACCATGCTCGTAGCCAAACGGCGTCGGGTAGATGACGTTCGTATCGGGATTGATGCGTTTCGTCGGCACCCGCCACTGCTGCAGATACTGCCAAAGGTCGGCGTACTCTTCATAGAGTGACCAGACCTCACGATGTCCCCGGCGACACCAACGGCGCAAGAACACGCGCTCGCCGCGCTGGACGAGGTGGCCGTCGCAAATGTCGGTTGGAAATTCGGGATCGAAGTTCGGCTCTTCCGCAAAGCAGCGCGGACAGACGGCGCGCACGCTTTTCAGGACGGTGTAGTCGTGTGTTTGCAACATTTACGACGAAACGAAGAGTGCGATTATCGAGGGGACGATGCAGATGCTCATTCCGCCCAAGATAACAACCAACGCAGAAATAACAAGCACACGCAATCCCGGCACTAGTAAACGGCCTCGCGCGGTACCCAGAATGAACACCAGCAGCGCGGTTGCGCAAACCAACGAAAGTAGATAACCAATAGCGGTGCCTCTAGCGTAACCTGGGCCGGAAAAACGACCGAATTGGCTGCTGGCCAACACGATCAGGAAGGTGGCGCCGATTCCCAGCACCACGCCCAAACACCCCAAGCCTATGCGTGCGCCCGCCGCTAGCTCGCGCCGTTCAAACGCAAGCGTCGCGCCGCAGTTGCTGCACACTTCCATTCCGGCGGCGTTTTCGGTGCCGCAGTTCGGGCACTTCACGTTCGAGCGTCACTCACGCGCAACGCGCCTCTGGTGAGCTGAGCGAGCTTGTACGTCGCAAAAACGAAGCCCGCAACGGCCGCTAACTGCGCAACGCTGAGCCCGATCGACGTGACGGTTCCTTCGCGGAAGAATTCGATCGCGAATCGCGACGCACAAAACAGTGCGAGCTGCAGATAGAACAATCCATTCTCCGGCAGCACACGCTTGCGCTCAATCCAGAGCAAGAGCGGAAACGAGCCTACCGCTGCAATCGCCAAATACAGCTGCGTCGGATGACGCAAGGCATCATGGTCGTGAACTGCCCACGCAACCGTTGCCGCTTTTCCAAAACAGCAGCCCCCGATGAAACAACCGATTCGGCCGATTGCTTCACCGGCCGGGATCGCCAGTGCGAAGAGGTCTCCGGTTGGGCGCGTGATACGGAGGCGGTGCTTCATCCAAATGACGGCCAAAAATCCGCCTGCGATTCCGCCTTCGATCGTCTTGCCCGGCGCGCCGGTTGCGACCAGTTGTATCACGTTCGCGCCGATGAGACCACCGACTAACCCGGCTTGCATCAACAGCCACATCCCCGGCGTTGCGAGTCCGCGCCGCTTGGCCATCCATCCGAAGACCGCGATAGCACACAGATAGGCGAGCGCGTAAACCGGCGCCGCGAGCAACCAGCGCAGGTGCTGCGGAAGCGCGTCCATGCGGCGCGTGTTCTTCAGGGCCGTGGCGATTCATGGTCGAAAGGCGCGGCGTGGCGACTCTGACGCAGATCGATTGGCGGCGCCTTGTGATCCAGGGCGCCGTAGCCGGCATCGTCGGCGGAATTTTGATCGACGCCTTCCTTTATATAGCACTCTTACTGCCGGTCCATCAGCCGATCGCTGCGCTGTGGGCGACGATCAGCGCGACAGCAACGGGGCGTGCCGTAGCCAGCCCGGGGCTGGGCCTCATCATCCACTTCTGCGTGAGCATCGCGTGGGGCATCGGTTACGCCTACGCCGCCTACACGCGGGCGCCCATCGCGGACCACCCCTACATCAGCGGCCCCGTGTTCGGCTTCATCGTGATGGTCCTGATGCAGTTCGTTCAGCTCGCCGCCGGCGTGAAGTTGCCGCCACTGACCGCGTTGTCGTTCATCAGCATCCTCGTGGCGCACTGCATCTTCTTCGGATTGCCGGTCGCCGTCTACATCAGCCGCACGGCACGAGCGTAGTGCACGGCAAACTTCAAGTCGACGTTAACGCGCTGCGCGAGAACGCGCGACGGCTGCGAGAACTCGTTGCGCCTTCGGCCATCGGCTTCGCCGTCAAGGCCAACGCGTACGGACATGGGATCGAAGAGACGGCGCTCGCGATCGAACCGCAGGCTGCACGCCTGTGCGTGTACGCCGCCGATGAAGCAGTCGCACTGCGCGATTGCGGCATACACCAGCCGATCCTCGTGATGGGACCGATCCCGCCGCACGATCTGGAGAAGGCCGCCGCAGCGAAAGCTGCGATCGCGCTCTGGGATACGAAGAGCTACGTGCGGGACGTCGCAGCGGTTGCGCGACGCCGCAGCGCGCGCATGCCCGTGCACGTCAAGATCAATAGCGGCCTTAATCGACTGGGACTCGCTCCGCAAGATGCCGCCGATGCGATCGAAGATTATCTTCGCATCAGCGATATTGAGATCGCCGGAGTCTTTTCACACCTGGCCTCAGCTGAAGAACTCGACTCGCCCTTTACGCTGACCCAACTGGCAACATTTGAACGCGCGCTCGCGCCGGTGCA
>JAFARW010000170.1 GCA_019245275.1 Vulcanimicrobiota bacterium | reverse complement strand
CCGGGAGTTACGATTCAGCAAGGGCTGGTTGAGAACCTAATCGTCGAGAATGGCGCCATTGGCGGCGTTTCTTGCGCCGGCGGGCGTCCGTACCGCGCACGCCAGGCAGTTCTTGCGACCGGGACCTTTCTTGGCGGAAAGACGTTTCGCGGCTCGACGGTGCAGCCGGAGGGACGGTTCGGTGAGCCTCCCGCGATCGGTCTCGCGGCAGCGTTGCGCATGCTTGGATTTCCGACGCGGCGCCTTAAGACCGGCACGCCGCCCCGGATCGATAAGACGACGGTCGATCGCGAGCGCATGCAGCAACAATGTCCCAGCCCCGTGCCGCTCCCATTCTCCTACGGCAGCGCGGCGCAATTTCCAGGACCGCAACTGCCGTGCTACATCACGCTTACAAACGAACGAACGCACCGGCTCGTGCGCGACAACCTGCACCGATCGCCACTCTATGGGCTCGACCTCATCAAGGGCATCGGCCCGCGCTATTGCCCGTCAATCGAAGACAAAGTTATCAAGTTTGCGCACAACCCGAGCCATCAGATCTTCATCGAGCCTGAGGGATGGGAGGAGAATACTCTCTATGTTGGGGGTTTCTCAACGTCGCTGCCGGCGGAGATCCAGCTGGAGATGCTGCACACATTGCCCGGCCTCGAGGAGTGCATCATGATTCGGGCCGGTTACGCGGTCGAGTACGATATGGTGCCGCCGACGGAATTGCGGGACACGCTCGAGACACGGCGGATCGCCGGGCTCTACCACTGCGGACAGCTGAACGGCACGTCCGGCTATGAAGAGGCGGCAGCGCAAGGCCTCGTCGCAGGCGTCAACGCGGCGCTGCGCGCCAAGGGCAAAGACCCGCTGCGCTTAGCCCGCAGCGAGGCCTACATCGGCACGATGATCGACGACTTGATCACGAAGGGCGTTGACGAGCCATACCGGATGCTGACCTCGCGGGCGGAGCATCGAGTCGTCTTGCGCCACGACAACGCGGACACGCGCTTGACGCCGATCGGCCGGCACGTGGGCCTCGTTGGGGAAGCGGATTTTGCGGCGTTTGAAGATCGGCAGCGGCAGTTGAAGCGCACGATCGCTCTCAGCTGGAGCACGCGGCTGCCGGAATGCGAGCTCGCAGGGCAAACGATTGCCGCCGGAACGACAATCGCGCAGGCTCTGCGCCGGCCGGAAGTCAGTTTTGCCGACGTGGCCGAACGGCTACCGCCAGTCGCCTGCGAAATCGGCGAGCGCGCCGCAACCGAGGTCAAATATGAAGGCTATGTCCGGCGGCAAGAGATCGAGATCGATCGCGCCGGGCGTGAGGAGCATCTGGAAATCCCCGAACGGATGGAGTTTATAAAGCTCGGTGCGCTCTCGCGTGAGGCCCGAGAGAAGCTAAGCCGGCAACGCCCCCGGACGCTGGGCGCGGCCTCGCGCATCCCCGGGGTCACTGCTGCAGATATCGCTATTCTTGCGGTCCATCTAAAGCGGGCGGACAACCTGTCCGCATAGACCTCTTCGATGAGGCGCGCCTTGCCGCGCTGTTTTCAGAGGCCGGGATCTCAAGCGCTGCGGCTTTGAAACTGTCCCGGTACGCCGCCGCGCTGCTCGAACGCAACCGGCGCGTCAATTTAACCGGCGCAAAGACGCTTGATGCGCTTGTACCGCAACTTCTCGACTCATTGACGATCGCGCCCTTCATGCGGGAGAGCCACATCGACATCGGTTCCGGCGGGGGACTGCCGGCGATTCCAGCGGCGATCGTGAGCGGAAGCGCCATCACGCTCATCGAGGCGACCTCGAAGAAGGCAACATTTCTGGTGGAAATCACAGGCGAACTGGGGCTCAATGCCAAGGTCCTGGCAGCACGCGCGGAGACCGTGGCTCGCGATGCCGGCCTGCGAGAGAGCTTCCAATCCGCAAGCGCCCGCGCCGTCGCAACCGCATCAACGGTGGCCGAACTGACGCTCCCGTTTCTCAGAATCGGAGGTGAGGCAATCTTGCAGCGGGGCAGATTCGGGGCCGCGGAACGGGCTGCGCTTCAAGATGCGCTCTTGATCCTGGGTGGAAGAGTGGCGGCCGAGCACGCCATCGCCGGAGATCGCCGAATCGTATTGTTGGAAAAGAGCACGGCGACGCCCGAGCGCTTTCCTCGTCGACCGGGCGTTCCGACGAAGAAACCGCTCGGCTGGCGATCGTTTCACGGGAAACCTACCGGTGAAACAGAATAACGATTAACGATGTTTCACGCTGAACCTCTCGGTGAAACAACCGGCTCGGCTTCGGCCGATCTTTCTGATCCCTTCGATCGTGGACTCTTGCTCGGGATTTTGGTTGGAAGCGCGCACTTCGGCGGCGACGGGCGTCAACCGCAGATCACGCTCAAGATGCACGTTCGGCACGAGCGCTTGCTACGCCGGCTTGCATTAAGGATTCCGGCTGCACGACTGTATGGTCCCTATTTTCACGGCGGCCGGCGCTACTTTCAATTGATGTTTCGCGGAGAGGCGCTGCGCCGCGATCTGATCCCGCTGCTCGACGCTTTGCCCTGGGCGAACATTGACTCGTATTCGCACGAACGATATCGCGCGATGAAAGAGCGCTACGGAATTCCATGAAGACCGATTCAACGTATCGTCCGCATCCGCTCGATGCACGGCTCGCCGAATTGTTGCCGCCGAATTCGCTCTATGCCGTCGGCGGACGCGTCCGCGATGAATTACGCGCCGATGTGCAGCGCATCGATTTGCCGCGAAAAGATCTCGACTACGTTGTGACCGGAATCGATTTGGATTCGCTGCGAGAACATCTGCGCACGGCGACGCGCGTCGATCTCGTCGGCGCGTCCTTCTCGGTGCTGAAAGTAACATTGGACGGAACGACCGTGGACGTCGCTTTGCCGCGGCGGGAACGCTCGACCGGCGCCGGCCACCGCGAATTCGCGATCGAAGCTGGTCCGCAAGTTTCGTTAGAAGAAGATCTGGGCCGGCGCGATTTTCGCATGAATATGATTGCCCGCGCGCTGCCAAGCGGAACGCTCGTCGATCCCTTTGAGGGCGAAGCGGATATTCGTGCGCGGCGAATCGACATCTTACGGCTCGAGGCGTTCGAAGAAGATCCGTTGCGCATGCTGCGTGCTGCACAGTTTGCAGCGCGGTTCGACTATACCCTAACCGCGCAGACGCGCGGCGCGATGTCGAGCTTGGCGCAGCAGATCAAAACGGTTTCAGCGGAGCGGATCGCGGAAGAACTTTCAAAGTTGTTGGTGCTCTCACAGCGGCCGTCGGCGGGGCTCGAATTGATGCGGGAAACGGGTCTCCTCGCGGAGCTGTGGCCGGAGTTGCTCGAGGGATACGGCGTCGAGCAGAATGAGTGGCACGCTTACGATGTCTACTACCACGCGCTGGCAACCGTTGATGCGGCACCACCGGGCGATCTCGTCTTGCGGCTCGCGGCACTCTTTCACGATATCGGAAAGCCGCGCACGAAGGTGGGGCCGCGCTTTTACGGCCATGAAATCGTCGGCGAAGGACTCGTGCGCGCGATGCTCTCGCGTTTGCGATTTGCGAACCAAGTCGTGGATGACGTCGCGCACCTCGTGCGTCAACACATGTACAGCGCCGATCCGGAGATTACCGACGCCGGCGTTCGCCGGTTCATCCGGCGAATCGGAACCGATCGGCTGGAACAGCTATTCGCGTTACGTTTCGCCGACGCGACCGGCAGCGGGCTACCGCGACGCGAGGACGGCAACGCGCGCTTCGAAGCGCGAGTCTGGGAAGAGATCGCCCGAAAGCCGGCGTTCACCCTGCGCGACGTCGCCGTCGGCGGAACGGATGTGATCGAGACGATGGTGCGCAAAGGATTGGCTCAGCCGGGCTTCCGCGGCGATGCGCGGGTCGGTGAAGCCTTGCACTGGGTTTTCGAGCAGGTCACCGATCGACCCGAACGTAACGAGCGCTCTTGCCTGCTGGCGCTTCTCGATGAGTACTTTGATGCACGACTCGCAAAATAGCGCCGCACGCATCATCGCGATCGTCAATCAAAAAGGCGGCGTCGGCAAGAGCACGACGGCCGTCAACCTCGGCGCCGCATTAGCTGTCTTGGGAAAACGCGTGTTGCTCGTCGATATCGATCCGCAAGGCAACACGACGACGGGCGTCGGCGTCGATCGGCGCGAGCTGAAGCGCGACATTTACGATTTGCTCTTGCACCACTCGCCGATCGAAGACGTACTGCGGCCGACCGCGGTACCCGGTCTATCCGTCATTCCGGCGACGATCAACCTCGCCGGCGCCGAAATCGAACTCGTAAGCGCGTTGTCGCGCGAACAACGTTTGAAGTCCGTCATTGCCTCGATCGCCGATGGTTACGATTTCACGCTGATCGATTGTCCGCCGTCACTTGGCCTTTTGACGGTCAATGCGATGACGGCCGCCAGAGAACTGATCATTCCAGTACAGGCTGAATACTACGCTTTAGAAGGGCTTTCGCAATTGACGACGATCATTCGGCGCGTCAAAGAGGCGCTCAATCCCGAGTTGCTGATCTCCGGTGTGCTCGTAACGATGTTCGACGGCCGGACGAAACTTGCGGTCGAGGTCTTAGAGGAACTCAACGCATATTTTCCGCGCCAGCTCTTCAAGACGCAAATCCCGCGTAACATCCGTCTGTCCGAGGCGCCGTCGTTCGGTAAACCCGTCATTCTCTTCGACGTGAAAAGCCGCGGCGCGCAGGCGTATCTCTCGCTCGCCAAAGAGCTCCTGCCGCCAATGACGGAGAGCGTTGCGTGAGCCCGCAACGACGCGGTCTTGGTCGCGGACTCGATGCGCTTTTCGGGGAACCCAAACGCCCCGATCGCCAAGTCGAAACAATTGCCGTCGACAGAATTCGTCCCAATCCGTTTCAGCCGCGCAAGCGCTTCGACGACGCGACGATGAACGAGCTGCGCAGCTCGATCGCCGAATATGGGGTCCTGATTCCGATCATCGTGCGCGCGCGCGATGACGTCTACGAATTGATCGCGGGCGAGCGACGATGGCGAGCGGCGGCGGCGTTACAGCAAGCGACGATTCCGGCGATCGTACGAGCGGCGGATGACCGTGAAACGCTCGAAGTCGCAATTGTCGAGAACTTGCAGCGCGAGGACCTCGGGCCGCTCGAAGAGGCCGCGGGCTTCGCACAGTTGATGGAAGCGCACGGTTACACGCAGGAGCGTCTCGCCGAGCGGCTCGCAAAGAGTCGTCCTGCGATTGCTAATGCGCTGCGGTTGCTAACACTTTCCGATGCGATCAAGGCGCTCGTCGCGGACGCCAGGTTAAGCGCCGGCCATGCACGCGCACTTCTTGCCGCACCGGAACGCGAACGTTTGGCTCTGGCGCATCGCGCTATTACCGAAGGTCTTTCCGTGCGCCAGCTCGAGCGTCTCGCCGGAGCGGTAAAGACACAGCCGAACAAAACTCGCTCAAGCGATACGCAAGCCCTTACCGCCGACGAGCAGGATTTCGAATCACGCTTGCGTTTCCGCCTCGGAACGCACGTTGCGCTTCGGCGCAGCGGCGCGGGCGGAAAGATCGAGATCAAATTCGCAAACGAGAAAGACCTGATGCGCGTCGCGGATATCCTGATTGGAGACGGATCGAGCAGCACGTGAACGCGTGGCTCGCGTAAGCGCTGCGGCGCATCGCCTGCGCGGCATCTATGCGATCGTGGACGCGAGCGTCTCAGAGCCGGTCAATCTGGCGCGCGAAATCTTAGGCGGTGGGGTTCGCATCTTGCAATACCGTGCCAAAGGCGGCATAAACGCGAACGACGCGCGCGCGCTCCGCGAACTGACCTACGATCACGATGCGCTGTTCATTCTCAACGATGAGTGGCGCGCGGTCGGTCGTTTCGACGCGGACGGCGTCCACTTAGGACCCGACGATGCAAAGCCGAGCGACCTTCCTGTGATTCGCCGTCAGTTGCGCGGGAGAATCGTTGGCCTGTCCTGCGGCACGGAAGATGAGGCGCGCCGTGCGGCGGACATTGGCGCAGATTACATCGGCGTCGGTTGCATCTTCGCGACAACATCGAAAAGCGACGCCGGCGAGCCGATCGGCGTCGCGGGGCTACGGCGCGTCGCGGCGGCGAGCACACTTCCGGTCGCCGCAATCGGTGGAATAAGCGCGCAGAACATCTCCGAGGTTGCCGCAACCGGCGTTGCGATGGCCGCCGTGCTTTCGGCGTTTTCCGCGACCGGCGATCCCCGTAATGTTGCGCGCGAATTGATCGATCTATGGCGGTGAACGAGAAATTTCTGATCTCGATTGGTGCGACGCATCCGTGGAATGTAGCCGGGGTCGGCGTAGACGCGCGCGTTGCCTACGAATACGGCCTGCTCCACGCCGTTGCGCTCGTCGGCGTCACGGCGCAGGACGAGCAGGGGCTGCATGCAGCCTTTGCACTGCCGGCGACCGTCGTCCGGGAACAACTTCGGAGCCTGCCGTCGCACCGCGCGGCGATCCACGCCGGCGTCCTCTTCGATCGTGACAATCTGCTCGAAGTTGCGCACTTCTTGAAAGCCCAGGCGACGGTACCGCTGGTTGTCGATCCGGTTTTTGCGGACACTTTCGGCTCGGATTTTTCCGACGATCAGACTGTCGAAGCGTTCAGAACGGCGATGCTTCCGCTGCGCAGCGTCCTGACGCCGAATCTTCCCGAAGCAGAGCGCCTTCTGGACCGCGACATTTCGAACGTTGAGGCGATGGTTGATGCTGCTCGCGCGCTGCAGGCGCGTGGTCCGCACGCGGTGCTTCTAAAGGGCGGACACCTCGCGGGCGATCCCGTCGACGTACTGGCGAGCGATGAATCGGTCGAGTTGTTCAGCGATCCGCGTTTGCCGCACGAGAAGCGCGGGACGGGATGTATGTTGGCGGCAGCGTTAGCTTGCGAGTTGGCGCGCGAAAGATCGCTTGTCGAGGCGGTCGTGGGGGCCCGCGCTTACGTGCGCCGCTACCTAAGTGGGGCTTCGCGAATCTTTTGGAAGCACTCGCGGCAGTAAACCGGCCGATCGCCGCGCGGCATAAACGGCACTTGAGTTTCGCGCCCGCACTCGGAGCAGACGACGTCGTGCATCTCGCGCGTGCCGCTCATGCTCGAGGAACGACTGCCCGAGTTGCGCGCGCCTCTGCGTGCGACTCTACAATCGGGACAGCGGTTCGGCTTGTTTACGAAACCTTTGCTGGCAAAGAACTCTTGTTCGCCCGCACTAAACGTAAAGGTGTTGCCGCAATCGGCGCAGGTGAGCGTTTCATCCGTGTACAAGGCGAGGACTCCTTACGCGCTGGACTTTATCAGAAGTTCCTTATAGCACAGCACGATTAACGCATGCAACTCTCAGAAAAGAAGCGTCCGCGCGTGATGTCGGGGATGCGGCCAACCGGCAAGATTCACCTAGGCCACCTCGTCGGTGCGCTGCAGCAGTGGGTACGCTACTGCGAAACCGCGGATCCCTATTTCGAAATCGCGGACCTACACGCGTACACAACGAGCTTCAGCGATCCGCAATCGATTCGGGATGCGCGCAACGACATGGTGATCGATTGGCTGGCCGCCGGCATCGATCCGCAGAAATGCACGATTTATTTGCAGTCCGCTATCCCGGAAATCTCGGAGCTGCACGTACTGCTCGGGATGATCACGCCGCTTTCATGGCTGGAGCGCGTTCCGACGTGGAAAAGCCAAATCGGCGAGCTCGGTCAGCACATCGCAACCTACGGTTTCTTGGGGTACCCCCTCTTGCAACTGTGCGATATCGCGATCTTTCGCGGGGAGCGCGTGCCCGTCGGGAGGGACCAGCTCGCGCATTTGGAGTTTGGGCGCGAGGTCGTTCGTCGCTTCAATTACCTTTACGGCGAAGGCAAAGAGATTCTGACCGAACCCGAGGGGACGCTTTCGGACTTTCCCGAGATTCCAGGCACCGATGGACGCAAGATGTCAAAGTCTTACGATAATGCGATTCTCATTGCCGACGACGAAACGACGACGGCGAAAAAAGTCCGCTCGATGGTGACGGACCCGTTGAAAATTCGCCGGCACGATGCCGGACGTCCTGAGGTCTGCCCGGTCTTCGCCCTTTGGAAGATCGTCAATCCGGACCACGTGCCGTGGGTCGATCGAAACTGCAGATCCGGTGAGCTCGGCTGCGTTCAGGATAAGACCGATTTCGCAGCCTCGCTCAACGAATTTCTACAGCCGATTCGCGAGCGACGGGCGGAGATCGCGAAAGATCCGCGTTACGTCGAGAGAATCATCGATGTGGGCTCGCAGAAAGCGCGCGCCATCGCGGCACAAACATTGCACGACGTCAAACGCGCGATGAAACTAGTATAGTCCCGGCGGCGGCCGAAACTCGCGCGCGAGCATGCCGTAAGCTGCCAGATCTTTGAACGTACCGTCGTTTGCAGGAAACCCATCGCGCCAAGTTCCTTCATGGATGAAGCCACACGACTCATAGAGCGCTCTAGCCGCGAAGTTGTCCGCGGTAACCTCCACCCAGAGGCGGTGCGCGTCGCTATCCTCGAATGCAAACTGCTGCGCCCACTCGACTGACGTCCGTCCGTAGCCGCGACGCGGCTGCGCAACTAAGACGATACCTAGATTCACAATTCGCGAACCATTGACATCCAGCAACGAGAAGTGAGCGACCGGCCCATCTTGATCTTCCACGACGAACAGCGCTTTATGTGGATGATCGAGCGCGTTTTGCACTTGCTGCCCTGAAGGCTTCCGAAGAAACGGTGCGGCATGCGGTAGATCGAACCACGAGAGGATCATCGCGACATCGGCCTTGGTCGCGGGTCTGACTGCTGCTTCGCGGACTCCCTTACTCGCGATCTTTCAATCCCTTTTGCATGTGGCTGCCGGTGTAATAATCGTAGTTCCGCTCAGCGAGAGTATCGCTCGCCCTCCAATCGTTCGTCATTTGGTTGTAGACGGCATAAGCGCCGATGATACTGGCGGCTATTGCGAGCACGATCAAAGGAATGTGTGGGAATTTCGTGAGGGCCCACGCCGACCAAACAACGGGTGCGGCGAATACGCAAACGACGAACCAAGCCTTGAAGAAACTTGGCTTCGGCGGATCGTACCCAATCATACGGTTACTGTTTGCGCTTGTGTAAGATGAACTGATTGCCTTCGGGGTCTTCGCCGAATGCCATGTGACAGACCGGCGTATCAGTGACGTTGCCCTCGTCGTGCATCTTTGTGCCCATCGCCTGCGCATCTTTGACGGCTTGCGCAACATCGTCGACTGCGAACATGGCAGTTCCGCCCGGCATCACATTCTCAGATGCGGTTTTATACAATCCGAAGGTTTCGCCGCCGCCGAACGTCCACTCGCTAACGAAGTCAGGCTGGTGGAACGTTGGGCCGCTGCCTAAAAGGCCGGTATAGAACTTCGTCTCTTTATCGAGGTCCTTGACGGTATAGTAGGTCGCGTCAATCCCGCTAACTTTCACGTATTCTTCCTCACTTGAATCGGGGGAGATGTTCGGCGATCCGCTCGAGCGCGAGGTCGATCTGCTCGATTGAGGTCGCGTAGCTGAAGCGCAGATAGCCCTCTCCTGCTTTGCCGAACGAGGAGCCGCCTAAGCACGCGACGCCGGCGTCCTCGAGCATGTATCGGGCGAGCCGCTTGTCGTCGCGCGTTGCTTCGCTCACGTTTGGAAACGCATAGAATGCGCCCTCCGGCATCTTGCATGAGATTCCGGGAATTCGATTGAGCCCGTTGACCAAACGGTCGCGCCGTTCGCGAAACGTCTCGTTCATCCGTCGCACCGGCTCGTCCGGCCCCTTGAGTGCCGCGATGCCCGCCATTTGGACGAACGTCGCGACGCATGAAAATGTGTTGTTGTTGAAGAGCGTGACGACCGGCGCGAGATTTTCAGGCACGATCGCGTAGCCTAACCGCCATCCAGTCATCGCGTACGCTTTTGAGAAGCCGTCGACGATCACGGTGCGCTCGAGCATGCCGGGCAACTCCGAAATCGAGAGAAACTCGCCTTGATAAAAGTTGCGGCTGTAGATCTCATCGGAAAGGATGAGAAAGTCATGACGCTTCGCAAGTGCCGCGATTCGCTCGAGATCTGAACGCAACAGAACGCCACCCGTCGGATTGTGCGGCGTATTGATCACGAGTACTTTGGTGCGATCGGAAACTTTGCTCTCGAGTTCATCGAGGTCGAGGCGGAAGTTTTTGCTCTCGATCAACGGAATCGGCGTGACCTCCGCTTGCAAGTACGTTGCGCAGGAAGCATACGCCGGATATGCGGGATCGGCATAAATCAGCTGATCGCCCGGATCTAAGACTGCGCAGAGCGTGTTCCAAATCAGCGGCTTTGCGCCCGGACCGACCACGATGTTTTCGCGTTTGAAAACGCCCGGCATCTTGCGAAAGCGCGCCGCGTATTCCGCGATGACATCGCGCAACTCCGCAATCCCCGCCGACGGCGTGTAGTGCGAGTAGTTTTCGCGGATCGCCGCGACGCCGGCTTCCTTTATATGTTCCGGCGTATCGAAGTCCGGCTCGCCGATTTCCATGTGGACGATCGTGCGGCCCTGCGCTTCCAGCGCGCGAGCGCGTGCGAGGACTTCAAATGCGGTTTCGCTGCCGAGGCGTGAGACGGCTTCGCAAATCCGATCCGCGGACGGGGCAATAGCTGCCATAATCTTTCCTTTATATTTCTCGTTAAAAGAGGCCGCCGGGCGTCAAGGTAGGGCACTCTCTCCGGCGAATTTTGAGGACCCACTCATGCGAACGCTAACGGAAATTTTCACGCCGGGAGCACCGACTCTTCCCGAAGGCCTTCGAACGCTCGTCGTTTCTCCCGAACGCGAACTCGAACCTGGAATGACCGTTCGCGCAACCTTCACATTCCGCAATCAAGGCGGCGCGCTCGCGAGCGGCGTTCGCGTGCGCATGAATGCTCCCGATGGATTAGTGTACTTGGTCGGCAGCGCGCGCGTTGATGACGCGCAGCTGACCGAAGAACAAGGCAATTGTCCGCTGCTTTCACGTGACGGTGCGCACGTCGGCGACGTGGCGCCGGGTGAAGAACGACGCGTCGATCTCTCCTACGTCGTTGCCGGTGCAATCGAAAACGGAACTGCGATCGATTTGCAAGCCGCCGTGGCTGCACTCGAGATTACGCCGGTCGGATCGAACATCGTGCGCCTGCTCGTACGGTCACGTCCGGTTCTCGATAACCCACTGACGAATATAACAATTGAAGCGCGCAACGAACCGCGCCCGGGCAGCGAAGCGCTCGTCACGGTGCGCTTGCACAACGCAGGTGATTCAAGCGCGCGCGATGTCGTCATCGTTGCGCCGATTCCACCCCAGACGACGTATGTCGCGAATTCGGCGCGGCTCAACGGTCGTGAACTCGAGCCCGAATTGCGCGTGCCGTTCAATCGCGTGTACGCGCCAATCGTCGCGCCGATCTTGCAAGCGAGTGCAACCGCCACGTTGACGTATCGCGTTCGGATCGACGAGCACTTGCCGAACGGTACGCGGATCGTTGCGCGTGCTTCGGTGGCATCGCAAGAGACATCGGGCTTCGACGTCGCGCCGGCATCGTTGGAAGTCCTTTCGGCGCCGCGCTTTGACGACGAACAAACGCATTTTGCGATTGAACCGGTGGCGGAAGTTGAGCCGGGTCAGCGCATCAGCGTGCGGCTGCATGCGGTCAACTGCGGCACTACCGCAACCCACTCAACGAAAGTCGCCATGAGCTTACCCGACGGACTTCTCCTTGTGCGCGGTTCCGGCCGGCTCGATGGCCGCCCGGTGCGCGATCGCCGCAAGGAGCTCGGATCGTACGAGCTCGGCGCCATTGACGCGGGAGTTGCAGTCGATTTTACGGCCGAAGCTACCGTCGTCTCGCCGCAGCAGAACGCGAAAACGCTGCCCATTGCGGTACAGCTGACGTGGGACGGTGGCGAACGGACCTTCGAGCGCTCCCTGACCGTCAACTCACAGCCATATTTCGACTCGCGGCGTACGCGGATCGAACGAATCGGCTCACCGAGCGTAAAGCCCGGAGGGGAGATTGAAGCCGCGATCGCGCTGCAAAACGATGGTCCTGCGGCGGCGACCGATTGTCTTTTGGAGCTGCATCTCGATCCTGCACTCGAAGCGCTCGAGCTATTCGAGCGAAACGGCAACGTCACACTCGAGAACAACACCGCCGAGATCGACCGAGTCGAACCGTATTCCAGCCGCCAGGTAACCGTTCGGGCGCGCGTTCGAACGCCATACGCGGACGGCGTGCCGGTTGCGCTTTCGGCAACGTTGCACACGCTTGAACTGGGCGAGACGCCCCTCGGCGCGGCGAACTTCTCTGTTGATTCGCATCCGCGTTTCAGCAACGAGCATTCGACGATCGGGCTTGCGATGGATGAGACCTTGAGGCCAAATCAGGTGGCGGATGCATACGTGCGAATCGTCAACGAAGGCACCGATACTGCGCACGACGTGCGCTTGCGCTTAGTGATGTCGCCGGAACTGCGGCTCGACAACGTGGACGGTGCAACGCGTAAGAAGAACTGTCTCTCGTTTGGTGAGATCGCGGCGGGACGATCGGCGGAAGCGCGCTTGAGTCTGCGGCTACTGCGGACATTCACGCGTGACGATCGCGTGAGCGTCGATGCGGTCTTGACCGCTGCGAGCGTCTTGCCGGTTCAGTTGCACGGGTTGGAGATTGCCACGGCATCCGAGCCCGACTTCAGTGTCGGCGTGTTGCGTTCAGAGCCGGCAGATTTAGGCGACGTCGGCGAAACGGTCCAATACATTCTGCACGTTCACAACGGCGGTGATGGCACGGCGCGACGCGTCCAAATCAACGTCGAGCCGTCCGACGCGCTGATCTACGTTCCGAACAGCACCGCGGTTAACGGCGTTCCCGTTCGAGACATCGGCAGTGCGCCGCCGCTCGTGAGCGACGACGGTATCGTTCTCAACGAAGCCGAGCCGGGTGTTGAGGCGAGGATCACTTGGCGCGAGGTCGTTCACAACGGGCTGCCGGCCGGCGAGTCGATCGTGCGCATCGCCCACGTTCGCTACGACAACGAGCGTCACGACGAGTTCTCTTCCGGTGAGTTAAAGGTTCGCGCGACGGCCGTCTTTGCGAACAACATTCCGGGTTTGCCGTTTGGTTTGAACGGCATCGTCGGGCCTGCGGCAAACACCGGGACGCGCGCATTACCGGACGCGGGCGATGGCTTCGTACAGTTGCCGCCGGCAACGCCGGTGGCCCAAGAAACCTACTGGCTTACGGAGCCACATGACTCGCTGCGGCCCAACGGCAGCGCATCGCCTGATGAAATGCATGTGCATGGTCAAGTCGCAAGCGCATGCGTCTTTCGCGCGGAGCGCTTCGAGAAGACGCTGCGTTTCCTCAAAGAAGCACACTTCGGCACGCTCGTCTCGCACCTATTTGCAATCCGTGCATTCTTTCCGACGACGATTTCCGGAAGTGAATCGCTACGCAAGGCGCTTGAAGACGAGCGCCTGCAGTTGCGCGACGCGCTCGATCGGCTCTTTATCAAGCTGCGGCTTCCACAATATGCTCCTGCAGCGAGGGATATCGAGACGACGCCGATGCGTCGTTCTTTGCTCGAGCTCGTCAAGCAATTGCACGCCGGCGCATCGGCCGCACCCGGAAGCACCGACGGCGAAATTGTCCTACCTGGCAAGATCGACACGAACGAGGCCGAGCAATTGAGCGCGCGAGTGCAGAGCGCTCAGCTCGGCACCGCGCCGGCGTGGCATCTGCTTGCGTTCATCATGCCGGATGGCGCGACGCCGCTCGGCGCGTATCGGTCGGAACTGCTCGAGCAACTGGAGAAGCTTGAAAGCCTGCCGCCTGAAGCGTTTTGCGAGGCACTGACGCATGAAGTTCGGGCCCTTGATGCGGCGCTTGAGGATGCAATCGGCGGCCTCACCGCTGCCGTGTAACGCGAAGCATGTACGAATTGGCGGCGCTTGTTCTGTTGATCGCCGTCCTCGCGTCCGCCTACATCTTATTACTAGTCCGCCGACGACCGCCGCAGCCCGCCTGCGGCGGAGTGCTTACGACGCCGGGCGAGGTCAGCGCCGATTGGATCAAGGATGCTGGTGAAGACCTCGGCATGCTCAACGAACCTGCGCGTTGCGATTTGGTCTTTGCGGCAGGCGAACTCGATGACGAACGATCGCACCGGCTGCTCATCAGCGCCCTGGCCGATCCGTCAGCGACCGTCTCCCTCGCCGCCGCGCATGCGCTCGCGCGATCCGGACACATTCAGGACGTTCAGGACTATGCGGCGTCAGCTGAAGAGCCGCGTTCGAAGGCGCTGCTCGAACTGCTCGCGTTAATACACTAGCCCTTCTTTCCGAAGTACTCGACCATGATCTCGCGTGCGATCGGTGCGGCGACCTGCGCTCCATAGCCACCGCTGCGCTCGACGAAGACCGCCATCGCCAACTGGGGATGTTGCACCGGAGCGTACGCGACAAACCAGGTCGTATTCGGCCCGTTGCCGTTGTCCGTTTCAACCGTGCCGGTCTTTCCTCCAAACGGCAAACCGTCGATTGCTAGGCCATACGCCGTTCCGCCGGGATCCGTCACCTTCGACATGCCGGCACGAACCGCGCTCAACGCATCGTGTGTGACGGGCACATGATTATTGACCGACGGCTCGACTTCGCGCACGAGATGGCCGCCGGCATCGCGGATCTCCTGGACGATATGCGGCCGATACAGAGTCCCATCGTTGACGACGGTTGAGACGATGTCGGCCATTTGAAGCGGCGTCGCTTGCATCGCGCCTTGCCCGATGCCAAGGCTGCACACGTCGCTCGGTTCCATCGGAACCCCGAACACTTTGCGCGACCACGCATCGGTTGGCCAGTTTCCTGAGTATTCGCCCGGCAGGTCGACGCCGGTCAGTTTATCGAGGCCATATGCAAGAGCATATTTTCGCAGCCGCGCGTTGCCCAAGCGCCATGACATCTGATAGAAGTAGCCATCGCTCGAGGCGGCGAGCGCAGGAACGAAGGTCGTGCTGCCGAGACCGCCCGCAGCGATGTCCTGAAAAAGTGCGCCGCCGCAGTTCCAAGCGCCGCTGTCATAGACGGCCTCATTTACACGGACGACGCCTGCCGAAAGCGCGGCCGATCCTGTTACCATCTTGAACGTCGAGCCGGTCGGGGTCGCCGCGCCGATCGCGCGATCGTATAAGGGACGCGTCGGGTCGCGAATGTATTCGCTGAACTTCTTCGGCGAAATCGAGACCGCGAAATCGTTCGGATCGAAGTTCGGGTAGCTCGCGAGTGCCAAGATCCCGCCGTTCCATGGGTCCTCCACGACAACCGCGCCACCGAGCCGCCGGCGGCCGCCCCACGAACGAATTTGGTTTGCAAGCGCATGTTCGGCGATCTTCTGTAGTCGCCAATCGATCGTGAGAACGAGACTGTCGCCCGGAACGTACGGCCGGCGCGCGAGGTGCTTGAAAACCTGTCCCGAGGCGTCGACTTCGATCTGCTCGCCGCCGGGCGTGCCGCGCAGGTAACGGTCGTACTGCGCTTCGATACCATCTTTGCCGATCACATCATTCGGAGAGTATCCTTGCGCGCGCAAGTCGCGATACTCGCTTTCGGTGATCTGTCCAACGAAGCCGAAAATGTGCGAGCCGAATGTTTGCATCGGATAGGCGCGCACCGCTTGCGCTTCGAGGTCGACGCCCGGCAAATCGTTTTGCAACTCTGCGATTCGTGCCGCTTGTGCAACGGAGAGATCCGAGGCTAAGATCACTGGTCCGTATGGCTCATACGCTTGAACTTCGCTGAATGTGCGGTAGTTGACGCCGCGGTGGTGGAGGACGCGCGCCCATAGCTCGAGCGCTGGAACGCCCAGTGATGCCGCAATTGCGCTGAGCTCACGATTGCCGTCGGTTACTTCCGACGGAATTAGCCCAACAACGAATGACGGCCGATTGCGAACGAGTACGCGGTGGTTGCGATCGAAGATGATACCCCGCGGCGCCGGAACAGGAATCAATCGGATCTGATTGAGTGCCGCCAATCGATGGAACTCATCGCCTTGCACGATCTGCACCTGGATCAGACGCCCGACCAAGGTGAAGACGATGATGATAACGGCGGCGATAAAAGCAACGGCGCGCCACGGCGCGTCTTGCACGGGCTGCTCCCTCATGCGGCCTTAAGTCGGAGTCGCTCCCGATAACGGTAGATCAGCATCGCGGCCACAACAAAGATTGCATTGAGCAGCGCCTGCCAAACCGCCTGATGAAAATGAAGCGTGCCGAGACCGGGTGGAAAGCCCTGCGCTTTCATCACGATCCAGAAGATCAAAGCCCGCACGAGCGTCGAGA
>JAFARW010000162.1 GCA_019245275.1 Vulcanimicrobiota bacterium | reverse complement strand
GTGATGATCTGGGACGATGCGATTCAGCGCCAGCCGCAGATCCTCGATCACATCCCGAAGAATACGGTGGTCGTCAATTGGAAGTACGGCGCAGATAACACGTTCATGCCGTATATTCGGACAATCGCATCGCGCGGCTTCGATCAGATGGTGGCGCCCGGTGCCAACAACTGGACCGAGATTTTTCCCGATCTTCCTACCGCGCTACCAAACGAAGAGCGCTTCATTAACGAAGGGAAAAGCGCGCACGTGCTGGGGCTCTTTCAAACCGTCTGGCACGACGATGGCGAGACCCTTTACGAAGCGACCTGGTTTCCGGTTCTCTACGCTGCCGCTCTGGCGTGGCAGGGTGGCGATGTAACTCCGAGGCAGTTTGCTGGCGATTTCTCTCCCGCGTTCTTCGGCTCGACGGATCGCCGCTACGCAACCGACATTGAAACGCTCGGCAACCTCGTGCATACGCTTGGCGACGCCGGCGGCGCTTCGACGGATGTACTCTTTTGGACGGACCCATTTGAGAGCCGCGTCGCGAATCGCTTGAGCGATGCAACGCTGTCAACTGTGCGAATGCAAGCCGAAGCTGTACTGCGGCATCTTGCAGCGGCACATCCGCCGCTGCATGCGAACGCAGCGCGAGTTATGGCGCTTGCCGCGCGGCGGCTCGATTATCTCGCGCGAGATTTTCAAATCGGCCGAGAGACGCGCTTCTACTACGACGACGCGCGCGCCAATGCCGCAAAGTTGAATATCGCGATCCGCAGTCTCTTCGTTGCGAAATATTTGATGTGGGAGCTGCGCGATAACATGGAAGAAATCGCGCCCCTCTACGCAGCGGCGTGGGATTACGAAAATCGCGCCGGCCACCGCGCGAGCGCGCTCGAGCGGTACCACGCCGCGGCGCAGTTAGCGATCGCGCGCGCCGATCGCATCGCGTTGATGACGTCGGAGGACTTCTTGAAAACCCGCCGCTTCCCGACACTCGACGAGACTTTGGGATTGACGCCGACGCCGTGATTCACGGCGCTGCGATCTTCGTCGTCTTCGCAATCTTTGCGGTGCTGATGTATCGCCGCATCGTGCCGGCGCTCTTGGCTGTTCCGCTGATGGCGGTTTTCATGACGCTCGTCGTCGGGATTCCAGCCTCTCAGCTCGCGCCAAGTCTCAGCAGCGTCGTTGTTGACGGCGCTTCGGCGCTCTCGAAGGTCTACGTGGCGGTCATCTTTGGCGCGTTGCTTGGCCGAGTCACGCTCGATAGTGGTATCGCACGCACGATCGTCAATTTTGCTGCGGAGTTTGCGGGCGACGAACCGGCCGTTGTCGCCTTGATCCTCTGCGTCGTCGTCGCCTTGCTCTTTGTTTCGCTGAGTGGGCTCGGTGCGATTATCATGGTCGGATCGATCGTTCTGCCGATCATGATGACGACGGGCGTGCCGCGGAAGATCGCTGCAACGCTGTTCTTGATGGCATTTGCGCTCGGCTTCATTTTCAATATCGTCAACTGGCAGTTTTACACGAAGTACTTCGGCATCTCGCAGCAGCAGATGTACAAGTACGCCATCGTGTTGGCGGTAATCGATCTACTCGCGTTGCTCATCTACGCCGCGATTTCATTTCGAACGATGCGCGGGTACGCCACTTGGGCCGTACGTACGAGCGCGCGCGACCAGAGCGTTCCCGCTTGGTCGCTCATAACGCCGGTGCTGCCGATCGTTTTATACTTCGCATTTCACATGGAGCCGATCGTCGCATTCGCGCTTTCAGCGATCTACGGCGTCTTAACGACGCGCCCGTCTCGCGCAATCGAGTCGCTGACCTCAGCTGCGATTCGCGGCTTTGAAGACGTCGCGCCGGCCGTGTTGCTCTTCATCGGAATCGGAATGTTGTTGACGGCTACGAAACTGCCGCAATTCATCTCGGCGTTACAGCCGCTGGTTTCGGGAGGCTGGCTGCGCAACCCGATTGCGTTCGTCGTACTGTTCGGCTTGCTCAGCCCGCTCGTGCTCTACCGCGGTCCGCTCAATCCGTTCGGGGTCGGGATCGCGATCTTCACCGTCCTTTTGACCGCCCACATCTTTCCGCCGGTCATCTTGGTCGCCGCGATGATGGCGGTCGTGCAGGTGCAGAATGTTTGCGATCCGACAAACACCGCGAACGTCTGGGTCGGCAACTACACCGGCGTGCACATCGAAGAGATCACCAAGCGCACGCTGCCATATCAAGTTGCGGTCGCGACAGTTGCGTCTTTGCTTGTTGTCATCTTTGGGCAGGCATTTTTCGGCAAGCCGTTTGCATTTGCGCCGTTAATCGAACGAGCGCAAGCGGCGGAGGCGTTTCCAGGACTCTTCGCCCGTGA
>JAFARW010000112.1 GCA_019245275.1 Vulcanimicrobiota bacterium | reverse complement strand
ATTCTCGGTCCGCATGCCGAGGAACAGATCAACGTACTCGCGCTGGCAGTACGGCAAAAAATCAATGCAGCGGCGGTTAAGGATGCGCTTTACGCGTACCCAACCGGGTCTTCGGATTTGGAGTCTATGCTCGCCTAGATGTGAAAGCGCTGCTCGACGATCAGTGTTGTCGCGTTGAAATTCGGCGATGGGCCGTTTAGGATCGAGGGAAGCCCGGCAAATGACGAGCGGCGCAGTTGCACCAGAAGGGCGCCGTATTCAGACTCAGTTAGCTGTGCGCCGATGAAGCCGACATTTTGGAAGTAGTCAATGTTTGTGGCCGTCGAAGCGAACGAGCCACGCATCGCATAGCGCCCAAAACCGATGTCGGCGATCGCAGCGGGGCTGAACTTGTGAGCGAAAGTCAATACTGCTTGCGGCGATTGATAAGAGACATGGTCTTCAGGATGTCCGGGCGAGTTATCGCGATGCATCGTGTCGTTGATGTAGTCGAACGTCACATCGCCAAGCGAAGGATGCCACGCGATCCACAAGCCGTATTGATGCTGAATGCCTAGCGTCGCGGAATCGTTGAATTGCGGCAGATAGAACCCTTCGACGAAGCCCTCTTGGTGTTCGTTTGAAAACGTAGCGGGTTCAATTTGCCGGTACGTCGCGAACGAAGCGTGGACTTCGAGCGGGCCTTTATCGACGCCGTAGCGGATGCGATAGCCCTGGCGATTGATGCCGAGGAGTGTATTATCGGCAAGCTGGTATGTGGACTTCAGCCAGGGACCCGGCCATGACCAAGCGACGCTCCAGACATTCTCCGGCGTACCATATGGAAGAATCGCGGTTGCGTAGCGCGGCTCAAAACGATAACCGTCGACGCTCAATGTTGCGCGTCCGCGATGCGCCGACACGCCGAGATGGTAGAAGCCACCCGGCCGATTCGTTCCCGGTTCGAGCACATTGCTCGCGTCGTACCAAGCTCGGCCGACCTCCGCGACGGAGTCGAGCGAGCTGCTCAGGTGAAAAGCGGCTCGCAATCCAGCGATCGTTTCAATCTGCCCGCCGAGCGTGCTCGTCGGCAACGGCCCTTGCGGGCCCGGATTCGTCTTTGCATCCATTCCAAAAAGCATGCTCGTGGAGAGCAGATCGCCACCGGTGACAAGATGTAAGAACGAAGCGGAGTAGCGCGTTCCTTCGCCGTGATCGAAGACGAGCGATGCGATCGACACCCGTGCGCTCGTGCCGGGCAGCGACGGCAACGTGGCATTCGTCAGTTCCAGCGTCGCGATTCCGCGATGGGCTGTGAAATCGATTCCATGTAACGGCAGCCCGGGTTCAGGGCTCGGCCACGAATCCAATGCCGGCGGTCCGTTGCCGATCGTTTCGGCCGTCGCAAATCCGATTGCCGGCGTCACATTTGTCAACGGCGGTTGTACGAAGACGAACCGGTCGCTTTGATTGAGATCGAAAAATCCACCCCGCAACGACCAGCTGCCGTCATGTGCGCCGATCGAGCCGAACAACGGAGCGATCGCCGATGCGCTGCCTTCGTCCTGATTGGCGTGCGTTGGAAACGTGACGCTGTAAGGCAGTTGAGTGAAGCCAAGGTGCGGATTGAACATCGGCATCAAGTTCTCGCCCCAATACACGGCGTTCTGCATGCTGCCGGTCACAAGACCGGCGCCGATGATGGCGGATGCATCGTATTTCGCGCCGATGTAACGCGCGGTGACGTTCAATTGCCCGAGTCCAGCAATACCCGGTGTTTGTGCTGCGCTTGAGAATGTGTCGTAAGGCGTCATGGGCGAGAGCGGCGAGCCCATGATGAAGCCAGGACCCTCGGGCGGCTGCAACCCTGGACCGCTTGCTGCGGTGTCGATAAAATCGGTAAACGAATCCACCGTTAGATGAAAACCCGGCATCGGAGTTGGCGACGGTGATTCGGTTGGCTGCGGCGAGACTGCCGGCGATGGCGAGGGCGACGGACTCGGCGACGGCATAGGTTGTGCACTAGCGCGTGCGTTTGCGAAGAACGCCGCGATGAGAACTGCGGTTGGTATCAGTGCAGCGCGCACCCAACGCATTAGATAGAACCCTTTTGTAAGGCGATTTGTGCGACGCGGAAAACCACGAGGCCGATAGCCAATGCCAGGTAGCCGCGCAGCACGAACAGCCAGAGACGCGTGAAAAAATTCAGCTGCGAAGGCGGAAGTGTCTCAAGCGCCGGCATTTGCCACTGCCCGCGCCCAACGTTGTTGCATGGCGTGTCGCTTTCAGGCCTGATGACGACGGTTGATGTGACGATCAGAAACGCGAGCGCCGTCCCGATGCCCAAAATCCAATAAATTTGCGCCGTATCAATTGCCGGAAAAATCACTGCGGCCGTGAGAACGATCGAGAGCATGACCAATGCGGCGATCACAATACCCGTGAAAGCGTTAACGCGCGGCGTATTCACCCACGGTCCCAGCACCGCCTTATCATTTGATAGCAACAGCAGAAAAACCGTTGCGCTCGGGAGGAGGACGCCGGCCAGCACTTGGACGGCATTCGTCAGCAATCCAAGAGGACTCCCGGGTATGAGCACAATCGTGGCGGCGATCGCGATCAACGCGACGTAAATGAGATAAAACGCAGGCGCTTCAGTGACTTTGTCGTGCAGCGAAGGGCGGAATGAGAGCACATCACCGAGCGCGTAGGCTGTCGATAGCGAGACGGCTGCCGCGCCGATGACCGCGGCGTCCAACAGCGCTAGTGCAAACAGTGTCGCGGGCACGCGGCCGGCGTATTTCGCAATGCCGGCGGCGACGGCGCCCGCATCCTGGAACCCTCCGAACTCTGCGTGACCGGCGAAGGCCGCCGCTGCCACGGAGATCATCGCAAAAGCCCCGAAGACGACAAAAACGATCCCGATGATCAAGTCCCAGCGCTCGTACTCGATGAAACGCGCAGTTATGCGTTTGTCGATGACGTAGCTTTGTTGGAAGAATAGCTGCCACGGCGCGATCGTCGTCCCGACAATGGCGATGATCAGTAAGATCAACACGCTTGCGTTTTGGCCTTTCGGCAAACTCGGGACGACGAAATCGCGCAGCGATTGGCCGACCGGCGCATGTACCATCAACAGAATCGGCAACAACAGCAAACTGCCAAAGCAGAGCACGAGCGCAAAGCGCTCGAAGCGCCGAAAGCTTCCCGTAAGAGCTCCGGCCATAACTAAGCTGGCCGCGATAGCGATGCCCAGGCCCTTCGGAATGCCGAAGAAGTCGAGTGCCAAGCTGATGCCGATGAACTCCGTCACGATGGTCAGCGCATTGAGTGCGAACAGATCGATGACGCTGAAGGCGCCCCAGAATCGACCGAAACGTGCCAGTATGAGGCGTGCGTGCCCGACGCCGCTGACGGCACCGAGTCGAATTACCATCTCTTGATTGAGGTAAAGAACCGGAACGAGCAGCAGTAGCGTCCACAATAGAGTCGTGCCGTAATTCTGGCCGGCTTGAGAGTACGTCGAAAACGCACCGGCGTCGTTGTCGCCGACCATAACGATGAGACCCGGACCGAGAATGGCGAGGAAAGTAACAAACTTCGCCCACCATCCCCTGCGCGGCCCGACATCTTCTCTCCGGATCGTGCCGAGGGCGCCTTTAATGTCTCGAACGTGTTCTGCCACTGCCATGACGGTACTCGCTGCTCGGTCAAGCCTTAGCGCGCATAGCGGATCCAGCAAAGGGGCCGTTCGTTGTCGACGGGCGTCGGAGCCGCGACGAAGCGAGCGACAGATTTCCGGACCAACTCGAAAAATTTCATGACACAATACTCCTATTTAGTGTGCTGCGCCGGGCGAGCCGAAGCAGCAGATATCGCGCGCTACGAGCGCGGCCGAACTGTAACTATGGCCATCGTCCACGGCTGGTCATCACCCCACTTTCGCGGGCTTGCGCCCAAAATAAAAAACTGCCGTGGCTCCTCGCGACGACAGTTGGGGTGGATCCGAAAGCTATTTCGGCTCGGCCTCAATGTCGAGTTTTGGCACCGCACGCTATAGAAGGTCGCTCTTCAGCCGCGTTAGGTACCGCCTTGATTCGGCGGTGCCTGGTCCACCCGTTGGGGTCTCTCGACCTTTCTGGGCAGCGGCATGTCATCGTGCGGACGCCTCACCTAACGAGGAATCCATACTCATGATACGCTCGCTGTCAACCCTATTGTGGCACGGACGTTTAAGTAAATGCTCGATTCGGTACCTTAAGACCACCTTAACCTATGAAAAAGCGTGAGTAAGGTCGCATCCTCAACGCCGCGGCCGAACGAGTGGCAGCGAATCGGTGCGGAATTTGTAGGCACGTTCTTATTGACTTTCGCGGCGGCTGGTGCGGACGCAGTGGAATACGCTACGGGCGGCGGAATCGGCCACGTCGCTCGCTACGTTGCGCCGGCGCTGGTGGTCATGGCGATGATCTGGAGCCTCAGCGGTATTTCCGGGGCCCACATCAATCCAGCGGTGACGCTCGCGTTTGTCGCCCGACAGTGTTTCCCGCTCACTCGCATCCCGGGATATCTGCTCGCGCAGTTCG
>JAFARW010000202.1 GCA_019245275.1 Vulcanimicrobiota bacterium | reverse complement strand
GGCCGTCGGCACGATTGACTACATCCGCGGCTTTGCGATGCACCACGTCGTTGCGGCCGCCGTGCCGATCCGCTCGATCGCCAACTACTTCATCAACTCCCCGGCGGCGCGCTTTTTGGGCGGCACCGCGCGAAATTTTGAGGCGCGCATGTACGCTCTCGACGTCAAAGTGGGTTTGCCGATCACCTACCACATCGGCGCACGCGCCGACCTCGCCGACGGGGCGCTGCGGATTCAAGGGCTCGCGCAACCGCTCGAGCGGCTACATGGCGTCATTCGCATCTTCGACGGCGGGTTGTCGGCGCGTTCGCTCGACGCAACGCTTGCCGGTGCGCCACTGAGACTTGCCGGCGGAATTTACAACTTCTCGAATCCGCAATTCTATTTCGGCGTGCAAGGCACGGCGGGACTCGAAAGCCTCAAAGTGTTGATGCCCTTTGCCCAGCACTATCCGGTGACCGGGAGCATGCGGCTGGAGACTTTGATTGAAGGACCGATCGCCGGTCCACTTGTGCTGATCGGATTCTCATCGCCGCTCGCTCGGTATCAAGGGATTCCGGTCCACGATTTGCGCGGGGTGGCGGCGCTATACGACAACGCGGTCTCAATCGTGCCGTTGCGCGCGCGCTACGGCGGCGTGGACGTGACCGCACACGGTCAATTGCTGCTCGGCAAAGCCGTTTCCTCAGATGTTGCAGTTCACTTCGCAACGCAGTCGGATGACGTACCGTATTTGGGTTCGATGGCACCGCATACACCGATTGTCGGGGATGCAATCTTGCGCGGCAACGACCAATACATTGGTGCTGACGGCTATCTCGCAAACGCTTACCGAGCCACGGCGCTTAACGGTTTGTACAATGTAACGCCGCGCGGTTATAGCACCTTTGGCCCGATCTCGATTGCAACCGGCAACGGCACGCTATATGGCGCGCTCGTCGTCGATCGCCCGCGCGGCGACAGCGCATTCTGGTTGTCCGCCGACCATTTTCCGCTGGCATTAGCGCGTGAAGCGGCATTGCCCGGTGTAAAGGTTCCTACATTACCGCCGCTGCAGGGTTCGCTCGACTCGGTCAACCTCGCCGGCGGCGGCAGTCAAAACAACGTTGTGCTTGCCGGACGCGTGCGCGCTTCGCATGCGCAAATACGGGGCGTTCCGATCGACACAGTCGAAGCGTCGCTCGCCGGTCCACTTGCAAATCTTGCGATTCCAAGCGTCAACGTACGCGCACCGTGGGGAACGTTTGAAGGCAACGGGGATTACGCTCCCAACGGATTGATCGCCCGCGGCACCTACGATGGGCGCTTGGAGTCGCTCTCACGGTTCTTGCCCGTCAGCGCGCGCGGAGGCGCGCATGGCGTTGTTGCGCTCGCGGTCGGCGGCAACGGCATTACCGTGCAGGCGCAAGATCTGCATCTGAGCGGCGCGCAGATTCGCGGTTTCCCGGTTGAAGCGGCAAGCGGAACGCTTGCGATCGCTGGAAACTCGGTGCGCGTCTACTCGGCGCGCGCGACGGTCGGCGGCGCCGACACGGTTGCGGCCGGAACGTTCGGATCCGGCGGTCAGCTGGCGCTTGAGGCGGTCAATGCCGGTCCGCAAACCGCCGCGGCGCTCGGTCTTCCTTTACAAGCGGGACGCGTTTCGGTCTCCGGCACGCTCGGTGGTTCGACCGCCGCGCCGACTTTTGCCGGCGGAGTCGCCTTGAGCTCGGGTCGCGTTGCGGGTTATCCGATATCGGGCACGTCGGAAGTGAATCTCAACGGCGATGCAGTGCAGCTGAGCAACGCGACGTTGACGACGGCTGGAATGTACGGAGCAGTCGCCGGAACGATCGGCGGCATTCGCTCCGGCTCGCCGTCCTACGATTTGAACGCAAACGTCCCGGCGGGTGATATCGCGAGCATCGCGCAAGCGCTGCACTTGCCGACGTACGGCACGAGCGGCAGTTTCGGAGCAAACGTTCGTATCGGCGGAGCGGGCGCAGCACCTGTCGTGCAAGGTCCGTTCACCGTTGCGGCCGGTCAGATCAACGGCTTGAACTTTGGCAACGCCGCCGCACTCTTGACCGCCGACCCGAACGGCGTTTCCGTGCGCAGCGGGCGTGTCGACGTCGGGACGACTTCGGCTGCGTTTGATGCGTCGGTCGGCGGCGGTCGCAGTTATGTTTCGTTAAACGCCCCGCGTGCGGATCTCACCGACTTTAACGATTACTTCGACACGGGCGATACGCTTGCCGGAAAAGGCAGCGTAGCGGTTGCCTTCGTTCACAGTTCACGTGCGATTTCGAGTTCCGGAAATGTGAACGTGCGAGATTTTCGCTACCGCCGGCTGCCGATCGGCGACACGCAGGCGCACTGGTCGAGCCGCAATGACGTCGCGCAAGGTCAGCTTCGCGTTGGCGGCGAGCACGGCACGCTTGCGGCATCGGGCAGCGTCGCGCTCGCGCCTGCGACGTCGGGCATCCGGCAAATCGTAACAAACTCGCGCTACAATCTTTCGGCGCATTTGCGTTCGCTCGACCTCGGCACGTGGTTAGCGGCGCTCGGTTATCCGACGCTGCCGGTGACGGGGCGGCTCAACGGAGATGCAACCTTCAACGGCCGCTATCCCAACTTGAGTTTGCGTACGACCGCGGATCTGCACAATGGCACGTTCGGTCGCGTTCCGATCGACCGATTGAGTTTAGCCGCACACGCCGCCGGATCTCGAGTCGCGCTCTCCCAGATAAACGTGAACATTCCAGCGCTCGCCGCTAGCGGTTCGGGCAGCTTCGGCTTTGGCGCGCGCGATCCGATCGCATTCGACATGCGCGCGAGCAGCTCGAATCTGCCGATGTTTTTATCGAACTTCACGCATGCGTCGCTTCCCGTTACCGGTGCGCTCGAAACAACGCTTCGCGTGCGCGGACGCTTCGGCGCCCCGACATTGACCGCCGGTGTTAACTTTACGAAGGGCGTCATCCGCGGGGTCGCCGTGCCCGAATTGGTCGCAGAAGTTAGTTACGCCGGGCGCGACATTCTGTTGCGCAGCGCCGAGCTCACTTTGCAAAAGGGGCAAATCACGATCGCGGGCGCCCTGCCGTTCGAGGTCTCGCCGCTGCAAATCGGACCGCCGAACGCGCCGTTTTCGATGGATTTGTTCTCGCGCGGCGTCGATGTGAGCGACTTTCAATCGCTCTTCCCGAGCGGAACGACGATCAGCGGCCTAGTTGACGGCCGTGTCGGCATCAGCGGCCAGGTTGCGCGGCCGCAAATTCGCGGCCGGCTCTCATTACAAAATGGCAGCTACGTCAGCGATTTTGAAACGATGCCGATCACGCATACGGTCGCCGAGTTGACATTCGCGCAAACGAGCGCGACGTTGACGGGCGTGCACGCCCAGGTCGGCAGCGGTACGCTCGATGCGAGCGGCCGAATCAGTTTCGCGTTGCAGCGGCCGGCCGAATATACGCTGGATGCGGTGACAAAGCGGGCCGGACTTCGTTTTCCCGCTTACGGATCGGGAACGCTCGATTCCAAGATCCATCTCGTAAAGACGACCGGACTTGCTAAGGTCTCCGGAACGGCAACGGTCAGCGACGCCGTGATCCCGTTTGCGACGCTGATTCGCGGCGGCGGGGGTGGCGGTGACAATGGCGGCGGCGATAATAGCGGTGGTGGCCTGCCATTCAACCTTGCATTCGATAATTTCAGCGTGACGGCGGCCAAGAACGTCGCCGTGCGCGCAAACGCGCTTGGCTTCGGAATAGACATCGGCGCACACGGAAATGCGCTCTTAGGTGGGACGCTCGAGCAGCCGACGCTCGCCGGACGCTTTGATTCGACCGGCGGCACGCTGACGTTCGTTGACCACGCCTTCAAAATCCGCGAAGGCAACGTCGTCTTCGATCCGCATAGTGGTATCGTTCCGGAGCTCTATGCAGTCGGTACGACGCACGTGCTCAACCCCGATCCGAATGCAGCGCGTAACCCTTCCGGTTCCGCCGACATCACGATCACGGTCACCGGGCCGGCGACGAATCCG
>JAFARW010000192.1 GCA_019245275.1 Vulcanimicrobiota bacterium | reverse complement strand
GCACCGGCGTATGCCAAGGCTGTTCTAGCGACTACGGGCTGGGACAAGTTCTTTTCGGTAGTCGTTTACGCAGATGATGTCAAGCGCGGCAAACCGGCACCGGATGTTTATCTGCGAGCGCTGAAACTCATGAAAGCCGACGCGCGTCGCACGGCCGCGATCGAAGATTCCGGAAGCGGGATTAAATCAGCGCATGCTGCCGGGACGGCGGTTGTAGCAATTCCGAATCGAGAATTTCAGCCGGATCAAGACGCTCTCTCGCTCGCCGCACGCGTTCTCGACAACATCAGCGAGCTTGACGTCAACACGATCGAGGAGATATTGAAACAGCGCTAACTTTATCACCGCTCTCCAAGCCATAACGCTCGCCGCATCAAGCCTGGCCGACCGACATCCGGAACATCCGGTGGCAGTTTGGCGAGTTCTTCCGCGAGCTTACGCCGCTCGCCGGTCAGCGATGTCGCCGGAACATTCATCTTGTCCAGAGCAACCGTCGCAGGTTGCAGCTCATAAGGCGTGAGATCCGCTCGCGTTGCGAAGGCATCGCTCATCACCTGCGATTCGGCGTCAAAGCGGTTGATCGGTGGTAAGCCGAGTACCGCTTCCGCGGTCCGAATGAACGACAATTGATTATAGAAGTGCGAGTTGACACTGTGTCGTCTCACGTACGGGCCGATCATGAGCGCCACTTGACGGTGGCCGTCAACGTGATCGAATCCGTCTTGTGAATCGTCCTCGGTGACGAGGATCAGCGAGTCTTTCCAAATCGCCGAGTGAGAAATGTGATCGACAATCCGGCCGAGAGCGACGTCATTATCGGCGATCATTGAACACGGCTGTGGAAAGCCGGCGTCAAATCCGGCCGTGTGATCGTCGCCGAGCGACATCAGGATCAGATTCGGTACGCGGCCGGCACGCTCGTACTCGCCCAAATCCCTGATGAATTCATCGACACGCGCCTGATCCGGTATCCGCTCATCGAAACCGCCAAAGCGGTGATCGACGTATGGGTTGAGGTCGGGAATTTCGCTATGAGCGTAAACGCGCGCTGGGCCTTTTGATGCGTCGCGCGCCTTCCAAAAGTCCGCCCATCCGGCGGTGCGCGGAGTTATTTTATTCAGAGCAAACTCGCCGTAGTCGCGCACGGTCAAACCGCGTCGCAGCGCATCTTCCCAGATGAACCCCGAACCCGCGTACGCGATCGGGTCGTCTCCGGACTTGGGATATGATCGCGCCCAGGCCGGAAAGCTCCGCTCGATGTAATCAGTCGTCGCGGCTTGCGTCAACCATTGGTGACCGTCCCCGCTTTGCGTTCCAGCCGAATAGAAGTTATCGAGTAACACGTATTGCTCAGCGAGCGCATGCGCGTTTGGCGTGATTGCACGCGGGAAGTTCGTGAACCGGCTGTCGCCGTCACCTTGCGGTAGATCGCCGAAAACTTGGTCGTATGTGCGATTCTCGCGCACGATGAAGAAAACGTGCCGGATTGCCGGAAGCGCGTTGGAACTTTCGGCGTCGAGCGGGTTGGATAACTCTCGAACGCGTGCCGTGCTCGATGGGCCGACCGTATCTAAAGTCGCTCGGCCGATGATGCCGATACTTCCCTCAAACATGTGCGTGTCGTGGGCTGAGCTAAACTGCGTCGGCCCATTCCGATCGGTCGTCCCGCAAACCGGCATATCGTCACCCGCGGGTTGATCGTTAGAAACGCTTGCAAGCGAGCCGATCCCCTTGATGTTCGCAACGGCGAGGCTGCCGCGCGGTAAGAGCGCGAGCGCACCAGGATACCAATCGGTTGGGAAGGCGCCCTCAAATCGTAATCGATTGTCGGCCGTTATCCGATATTTCGCAACCGCATTCGCGCCGGCCAATGCCACAAAAAGCAGATGCCGATCGCGCGAGAGAGCGAGCGCCTGCGGCTGCAAGCCCCAGCGGTCGCCACGACCCAGGGCGATGTGTGATCGACCAACGATCTTTCCGCGCTTAATATCGACGAGCGCGATCGAGTCGTCATTCGCCTCCGCAACCGCCAGCAGCCCCGGATTCACAAACGCGCCGGCAAATGGATGACGGCCGACAACGATTGTGCGCTGAAGCTTCAGATTCGGAAGCGAGATTATCGAGAGGCTGCCGGCGGCTGCGATTCCACTGCGCGGATCGACGGCAACGCTTTGGGCAGTACCACCACTGAGCCGCGTCGTTTGACCGGACGTCGGGGGCGCTCCGCCCCAGTTCAGAATGGCCAAAACGCTTCCGCTGCGGACCACGCCGATAGGCGCCTCACCGAGACGCACGATGCGCTCCGTCCTGCCGGATGAAGCGTCGAGCGCGAGCACGCGATTCGCGCCGTTCAAGGCCACGTACAATTTCCGTCCGTCATTTGACAGCGCAAGGCCCGCGGGAAGCGAACCGACGAGCTCATCCTCGTTCCTCGCTTGCGGCAGGCCCACGAATTTAAATGGCGACTTCCACGCACGGCGCTTGACATCGAAACGCTGGAGCATCGTGCGCTGCGTCGCAACGTAAATTGTCGATCCGTCGGGAGAGAACGTCAAACCCTGCGGTGCTTCGCCCGTGCCTGTGTGACCGTTCGCACCGATATACGGGTAGCTCGTGACACCACGCATCGCGAGATCCAGCAAATCGAGCGATGTGATATTCGCAATTGCGAGGACCTTGCCGTCGGGTGAGACGGCAAGCGAGTTGGGGCGGCCCGCGACATCAACGCGCGTACCCCACGGGGAAAGCCGTTGCCCAATCGGCGTCATGATTGTGCCGTCGGCAAGTCGCCCGACGTGCGTCACGCTCGCCGCGGCCGCCGCAACGAATACTATGGCCAATGCCGCCAACAGATAAAGCTTACGCATCCGTTGGTGCTGGTAATCGCCGCTACGTAGCATGCCACCTCTTGATTGCAAAGCCCTTAACCTGACGATAAGACAACATTAGATTTCGTTAATATGACGTTAAGTTTCAACGCGGTAAGATGGCGCTGAAGCACCGTTTTTGACCGCGGAGAATTTTCATATGCAGTTTCTTTCGTCTTTACGCCCGGCCGTCGCGGCGTTTTTTTGTTTGGCGTTTTTGGCTAACAACTTCAGCCTTGCAGGCGCGCAGGCGCTGACCGGCTCAGTCGCCGGCGTCGTCGCAGACCAGGTCAATGGCTTATCGATCCCTGACGCCAACGTTGAATTGTATTCGGGCGACGTGGTCGTAGCTAAGACAAAGACGAATTCGGCCGGCAATTACTCGTTCGGGGGCGTCAAACCCGGCGTCTATACGGTCGTAGTTCGCGCATCCGGTTATACCGCAGGACGTTCAGGCGAATTCTCAGTCGTCGCACAGAGTCAAACGTCTCAACCGATCGTGCTGACGAAATCTTCAGGCAGCGAGAATCTTCGCAACATCGGTACCGTTTCGGCAACAACGACGAGCCCACTGGCCTCAACGACAAGCATCACTCGCACGATCGACCCGATGGTGCTACGTAACGAAAACTACGTGCGCATCGGCGATGCGCTTCGAACGCTGCCCGGGGTCAATCTCCAGGGTCTGTCGTCGTCCGTCAGTGACGATCTCAACGTCAACATCCGCGGCATGGGCGAAACCGAGACGCAAGCGCTTCTCGATGGGCATCCGATCGGGCCGCAAGGTGTTTACGGTATCAATTCGGGCGGCGGCTCGTACACAGGGGCCTTTAATTACGCCGACAGCCCCTTTTTCGCGATGAATAAAGTCCAGGTCACTTTCGGTTCAGGCGCCAGCGGACTGTACGGCACTGATACGATAGGCGGCACGATCAATATGGAAACGTTGAATCCCACGCCGACGCGACAATTCGTAATTGAGCAGGGCGTCGGATCGCAAACGAAATTACAAAGCGATTTTCGCGCCACGGGTACACTCGGCCGGCTTGGCTACGCTCTCGCGTATTCCGTCCAATCCAGCGACGGCCTATACCCTCCACAAGTCTTTCCGCAAACCGGACGTCCGAACAACAACCCAAACTCAAATAACAATGGCGCTTGCACCGCCGGGAATGACATCACGTCGTGCAACTTGGCTCTGAATACGTATCAGGTATCGGCCATTAGTACGCTCAGGAGCGGGCTCGCAAAGTTCGTCTATGCGCTGTCGCCAAATACAAATGTCGCGGTATCGTGGTTCGGGAGCGGACAGTACGCGGACTCGACGGGGAACGGCGACAACGATAACATTCCGTACGACACTCGGCTCGCGCAAATCATCAACAACGACACGCCGAACTGCTCGCTGCCGACGGATAAGGGCGGTGCGCAGACCGGCTACACCGTGATCACCGACCAGAATCCGAATGCCTGCTACTCGGCTGCACAGTGGGCAGCCAATTCCTATGGTCCATTTGGCGGCGGCGCCGGCCGCAACCGCGGGACAAGCATGTTCGATTATCATGCGCGATTGCAGAGCGTGAACAAGCATAGCACGCTGACCGCCGACTGGTTTTTCGACCACTACAAATACTATAAGAGTTCACAGTATGCGGCCGGTTTGGATCCGACGGGAACGTTCTTCCAAGGCAGCGTCTTTTCGCAATACTACAACTCGACCGGCTTGCTGTTCGCGGATGACATTTCAAACGAAAAAAGCGATATCGGATTCGGCTATTTCACCGAGCACCAGCAGCAAACACGGCTCGACTACAACGCGTCGGGGCCGAACCAATTTTCTTACGAGCAGCCCCAGGCGTTCGGATACGGAAGCATCTTTGGACGTCTTGCGTACAACTTCTCACCGCTCTGGTCCGTGTACACGAACCTCTGGTTAAAGAACTCAAACGTAACGCACGCGACTTATTTTGACCCGCGCGTATCGTTCGTCTACAAGCCCTCCAGCAACCGCGACGTCGTGCGCTTGACGTATGGGCGTACGCACGGTATCCCGGCTCCCGAGGTGCTCTACTCGGCGCCGGTAATCAACGGAAATCCGTCGAGTTTGAACCCATCCTGCACGCCGTTTAACACGATCGGATCGGCCGGCAACCCATCGGTGCAGCCGGAAACCGCGAACGACGTTGAACTGGGCTACGCGCACCGTTTTCAAGATGATTCATCCGTTCAACTGAATCTCTACCAAACAACGGTCGCAAACCAGCTCTTTGCCGCCGCTTTGCCGCTTACACAGTACGGTGCGCTGTTCATCGATCCGACGTTGCTGGCAGGATTTGCGGCGAAGATTGCAAGTGCCGGCTGCGCCGGCGTGAATCCGGCCGTCCCATCGACCGTCATCCCCTACCTTGCGATCTCGACGACCTACAACGCCGCAAACGCGGTCTACAAGGGAATTGAACTTAGCGGCCGGTGGCGCTTCAACCGTAATGTCTACGCTGACTATGCCTGGGATTTGCAGTCGGCGGTGCAGAACGGCGTCGCCACCCACATTCTGCAAAGCAATCCGTTTATCATCAACGGGGCGCAGATCGAGCAAATCCCACGAGTACAGGCGACGCTTGGCCTTGACTACTCGAATCCGCTGGGGTGGGAGGCACGCGTTGACGGCTATTGGGTGGGCAACAATAACGTGTCGGAACGTCCGCCCTATGCAATCTGGAATGGATTCGTCTCGAAGACTCTAGGGCACGGCCTCGCCGTGAAGTTCGGCGTTTGGAATATCTTCAACGGTGCGGACCAGAGCTTTGGGTACTTCGGGCACCAAGTCTTCATTCCGGAGAACCAATTTTTCCATGATACGAGCTCGATTCAGCAATTCTTGAGCACCGGCAGCGGTGAGCAATTCGGGTTGCCGGCGCGGGCGTTTCTCTTCACGTTGAGTCAGTCGATCTAGTTAAGCGTTTTCGCCGAAGATGCGCCCGGCGGCGTCGGCGAGGACCTGGACGGCAGCCGCTCTGCTGACAGCCTGCCTCTCCGGCGCCGCCGCTGCACATCGTCACCCGGCGCCCGCGGGGTTGTGTAACGGGCCTGACGGGAACATCTGGTTCGCCGAGACCGGCGCGGATCGGATCGCGCGAATCACTGCGAACGGCGCTGTAACAGAATTCTCCGCGGGCATCACGCGCGGAAGTTCTCCCGCGGATGTCAGCGGCGGCCCGGACGGAAACATTTGGTTCGTTGAATCTCACAGCGATAGGATCGGTCGCATAACTCCCCGCGGCATTGTTACCGAGTTTGCCAAAGGGATGAGCCGAGGCGCGCGACCGACGAGCATCACTGATGCGCCCGACGGAAACCTGTGGTTCACGGAATCCGGCACCGATCGGATCGGGCGTATCACGCTTGGTGGCAAAGTAACCGAATTCGGCGTCGGCATTTCGCGCGGCAGCATTCCGAATCGCATCACGGTCGGTCCGGATCGACAGTTATGGTTTACGGAACTCGGCGGGGATGCAATTGGGCGAATCACGCTGTCGGGAAAGATCTCGGGCGTGCGGCGCGGCATTGCGCGCGGAAGCGAACCGTTTGATCTCTCGCGCGGCGGCGATGGCCGGATTTGGTTCACTCAAGCCGCTGCGAATCAGATCGGACGGCTCTCGGCGAGCGGCTCGGTGCGATACTTTCATCCCTTAGCGCCGCACACGGGACCAGCGGGAATCACGCTCGGACGTGACGCCGCCCTCTGGTTTACGGAAGCCCACGCCAACCGCATCGGCCGCATTACGCTTCACGGGCAGATCACTGAGTTCACGGCCGGCATCGCGCCGAGCGCCGGCCTCGGCGATATTACGGCTAGCCGCGACGGCTACATATGGTTCACCGAAGAACGAGCAGACCGCATCGGACGCCTCGATCGCAGGGGCAAAGTCGTGGAGTTTGCCCTGTAGACATCGAATCGGCGAGGTTGCATGGCACTGCTCATCCTGAAGATCGTCGTCGATCTACTATGCGCCCTCGGCTTCTATGTTTCGGTGCACATGTACCGCCGATCGATATTAGCGGAAGCGGGAAAAGTCAAAGGCAAGAGCGTCGTGAAGAGTCCTGCGGCGCGACTCTTCTTCGGCGTTCCAAACTCCCTTTGGGGCATGATCTTCTACGTTGCAATCGGCGTTCTGATATGGTTTTCACGCGGGCAGTTGGTTTGGACCCTGATCTTCGTTGCCGCCGGGGCTGCTGCGCTCACCTCACTGTATCTCGCCTATCGTCTAATCTTCGTATCGAAGACCGTCTGTCCATATTGCTGGACGTCGCACGCGGTCAACTGGGCGCTTGTGATTCTGAGCATCACCATTAACCGGTTTCACTAGCGCAAATGCGGAGCCAGCAGTTGTGCGAGGCGGCGGTTGCCTTCTACCGTGAGATGGTCGTTGTCGATGAATTCCGCCGGCGGTACCGCACGATCGAGGTTGAGCGTGACGATGCCATAGCGCGACGCGACGCGCCGAATCGCCGCCACATTGTCGTCATACTCCGGCGTATCGATGAATTCGTGCAGCAATCTGTGATTCGTCGGCGTGAAGAATGCAATCGCGCGAATGTGCCGGCTATTTAAGAGCCGCATCGTCTTCTCAAAGTATTGGAAGGCGACATTCCCTGAAGCGAGAGGCGTCAAATCGTAGGTCCCGATGAAGCGATCCGGCGTCGGTTTGTGTGCCGCAGCACGGCGGGCGTTCGTGCCGGTGAGGTCCTCGACACGCGCGGTCAGCCACCGCGCCATGTCGTCTTCTCCAAAGATCGCCTGCTTGATGTCGGAACGAAAATGGTACAACTGCCAATAGCGGCCGACGTACTGATCGAGCAACGCGCCTAGGGCGCGGCTTTGAGCGTTCATTTGCAGTAGCCGCCGATCATCCGGATCGAACTGCGCGCGATTCTCTTCTTCGACCGCGGGAAACAACCGCCGATAGGATGGATCGGCTGGGTTGAACTCCTTGAGGTTGACGTTGAAGACGACAAGCCGCGGGCGAATACCGCGATCAAGCAGCGAGCGCAACAGAATATACGTGTTTTCCGGACTGCCGCCTTGAAAGGACAGATTGACCAGATCCCCCGCACCATAGTCGCTGCGCAGCACTGACATCGCAGCATCCTTCGCGTCGACCCCATATCCCCACAGAACAGAGTCCCCCAATGCAAGGATCAGATTGCGCTTCGCCGACAGTTGGGTCGTGATCCGATCGAGGTAGGCAGCCGAAAATTGCACCGGCATGCGCGTGGGATGTGGCGCCCAAAATCGCAAGCCGACGTCGAGCAAAATCAACATCAAGATCGCAACAATGTATGCGATAAACCACGGCTCTCGCTCGTGCGCGCGCATCAGAACGCCTTTTTTACGACGACGCCGCGCTCTCATCCATGCCACGCTTACTCCGGCAGTAGAGGCGGCTCAAGTCCGCGAACGGCCAGCCCATCGCATGGTCGTGCTGGCGCGAAAAAATCTCTTCGCGGATCTGCCACGCTTTATTGTGGCGCTCTGTGCCGTTATATTCGCGGTCACATTGTTGACCGTGCAAACCGGCATCTACAACGGCTTCATCCGTTCGACGAGTCTGCTAATTGAAGAATCGACCGCCGATATCTGGTTAGCGTCCAAAGAGATGGCGTTTTTGGAAGTCACCCTTCCGCTAACGTATGCTCGCTTAGCTCAAGTGCGTGCCGTGCCCGGCGTTGCGCGTGCCGAACCGATGATTTTGCGCCCGGCACTTTGGCGCGGTCCGCACGACACGCTCAACGCCGGCCGAGTCATTGGTTTCGATCCGAACGGCGTGCTCTTCGCACCTGGGAGCGTTGGGCGAGCAGAACTACGGCAACTTTCGCAACCGTATACATTCTTTGCGGACGCATCGCAGCTGCGCGCACTGGGCGCACGCGTCGGCGAAGCCGGGTCGATCGGCGGCTATCGCGCGCGATTGATCCAACTGACTCACGGGACGCAATCGATCGTCTCGCCGACGTTTCTCTACACTTCCTTAGAAACAGCCAACGCATACGCGCCCTCGGCGCTATCATTTCTTACGCCGACCAATGAAGCGCGGCCCGCTCCTCTGACCGATTCCGATTCGATCACCTTTATTCTCGTGGCCGCGCGCGATCGTAACAAGCTCGCGCGATTGAAAGGTGCGCTCGAGCGCGCGATTCCCGGCAGCCGCGCGTTGACGAAGCAAGAGATGGTTGCGATGACACGCAGCTACTGGCTGCAGCGGACAAGCATCGGCTTCGCCCTGACACTGACGGCGCTGCTCGGGTTGATCGTCGGTGCAGTCGTCGTCGGTCAAATCCTCTACGTCTCGGTCAGCGAGCATCTCAAGGAGTACGGTACGCTGCGCGCGATCGGCGCAGCCGATTCATTTCTTTACGGCGTCATCATGCGACAGGCGGTCTATATGGCGGTGCTCGGGTACGTTCCGAGTTTGATCTTGAGTTTCTTGATCGCAGCAATCGCAGCCGATCGCGGCGTTGTGATCCAGATCACCGCGCTTACCGCCGGCGTCGTGTTTGTGTTGACCTTAGCGATGTGCATCATCGCTGCGGCATTTGCCATGCAGCGGGTCGTGCGCGTCGACCCGGCGGTTGCGTTTGCCTAGCACCGCCGTGCGCTCCGCAATTGCGGCGCACAACATCGATATGATCTATCCGAACGTGGTCAGCCCGGTGCACGCACTCAAAGACGTGTCGCTGGAGATCGCGGATGGCGAGATTCTCTTGATGATGGGGCCGTCGGGGTCCGGAAAGACGACGTTACTCTTTGTGTTGGGCGGGATACTCTCGCCAACGCGCGGTCGCGTCGTCGTCCGCGACGTCGAGATCACGAATCTCGATCGCCGGCAGAAAGCACGATTTCGCCTCAAACATTTGAGCTTTATTTTTCAGGGCTTCAATCTCTTCAAAGCGCTGACCGCGCGCGAGAACGTCGAGCTGGTCCTGCATGCGCGCGGCATGCGAGCGCGCCCAGCGCGCGAACGGACGCAGCGCTTGTTCGAGCGATTGGGGATGACGCGGCAGTTGGACCGCTTACCGCGCGATCTCTCCGGCGGCGAGAAACAGCGTGTCGCAATCGCGCGCGCTCTCGTTGCCGAGCCGGATGTCGTCATGGCCGACGAACCAACGTCTGCGCTCGACGCTGAAAACGGGCTCGCTGTCACCGGTTTACTCAGAGAGTTGGCTCGCGAACGTGGCGCGACCGTGCTCATCGCATCGCACGACATGCGCATCGCGCCCTTTGCAAATCGGATCGTGCAGCTGAACGACGGGCGCTTGTAGGCCGATGTTCCTTGCCGGCGCCTTTGCCATCGCGGCGGTTAGCACGGAAGTCCGTTGCAGCCGGCCGAAATTGGAATCGTTCATCACCGAGTTCAAGACGGCGCGTGACGCGATGGGCACCGATCCCTCGCAATCATTCGAGCAGCTGACGGACATCGACCAGCGTCTCGAGGGCTGCATTCAGGTTGAAACCGACAAAGAGCTCCGCTTCAAACTTGTGCTGTTCAGCACGGGCATCCACGCGTACATCGGCGCCGCGGATGCCGAATCCGGCAATATTTCGCGCGGCAAAGCGACGGCCGATGCGGCGGTCGAGCGCGCAAAAGCGCTCGTCCGCCAAAGTCGCGCGAATCCGAGCGACTTAAAGCTCGCGAATGAGCTCGTCTTCCAGCTCGACCGCCCGCTCCGATTGATCAGAGAGGCGCAGCGCAAGCACCACTAAGCAGCGACTTAAACGACGTTGAGCTCTCCGGTTTTCTCTCGCTGCAGCAGCAGGTAGCCCAGCAGCAGGTCGTTGTAGCTGACGGTTGCCCGATCGTGGCCTAGCAGCTCCATTGCGGTGTCCAAAATCAACATCCCGGCGGGCAAGATGTCCGCACGCTGCGGATTCATGCCAGGCACCGTTCGCCGCTTTGCGAGCGGCAACTCGCACAGCATGTTTAGCGCGGCTCGCAGCTTTTCGCGCGTTAACTCCGCGTCGCCGAATCGGACGGGATGACCGCGCACTACGGCGAGCGCCGTCGTAGCACTTCCCCCGACGATTGCAAGCGCTTCAGCCTTCGGAAAACTCGAAATCGGATCGAGTAGCGCGAGTGTCTTCTCGCGTGCAGCGTCGATAGCGGCATTGTCGACGAAGCCTTCACGACCACTGAGCGCCGGGAACCACTCGGTTACACGAACCGCTCCGACTTCGCATGAAACGGACTTCACGGCGTGCTCGTGCTCGCCAACCGCATACTCCGTACTGCCTCCGCCGACGTCGATTACGCCCGCGCAGAGCTTTTCGGAATCGTCGAACGAGGTAATGGCGCCGCGAAATGACGCCTTCGCCTCTTCAGCGCCATCTAGGATCTCGACGTCCGTATCCGTGATTTGCCGAATGCGATCGACAAAATCAGCCGCATTGTCCGCGCGCCTCAGGGCACTCGTTGCGATCACATACAGTTCCGGTAACGCGCTGTTGATCGCGTCGTAGTAGTCCTGGGCGACCTCAAGCGTCCGTTGCATTGCCTCTTCGCTAAGGTGGCCGGATTCTTTGAGTCCTTCGCCGATGCGCGTTCCAACCGAGCGTGCTTTGAGAATCCGCGTTACGGGATCGCCGAAGACGCCGAATCGCTTGGCCGCAAAATCGACGGCGAGAAGCCGCGTCGAATTTGTGCCGATTGAGATAACGGCACTGCGATCGCTCATGCGCTAGCGGCGAGAATCAAACGTAGCGGCACGGCGCTTCTTTTTCAAAAAGTGCCGTTCATGTGCAGGCGGCGCATCCGCGAGTTCCCATTCCTGCGTCTCTTTCAAATAACCCGCGATCTGTTCTTCGAGGTGCTGGTTGCGTATCGCGGGCGTCGTCGCAGAGGGGGCGATTGGCTCATCGATACGCGTCTTCGCCAAGCGCAGAACGGAACGCGCTGGTTTGCTCGTCGGACCGCCGTGGACCGCATCGAATGGGAGGTTCGTTCGCGCTTCCCATGCGCGCGTGTACGTTGAACGATTCGCGTTGACATCACTTATTGGAACGGATGCGACTTCGCCGTTTTCCAAGCGAACCGTTGCACCGAAGTTATGGACGTTGATGACCGTGCCGCGAACGCGCTGCGTCACGGCGAAAGCGGCTTAGCTCCCCGCAGGTAAATGATCGTCTCGTGGGGACCGACCAGGTGTAGCCGCTCGTGGATCTCCGGAATCGCTCCGGCCGGATCGCTCAAGCGATTGATCTCGCGTTTCTGCCAGCGCTTGCGTTCTTGCAGCGTTTTGACGTCGTTTTGCACGCCGTGCAGCGACCTGATCATGGCGACGTTGCGTCCAACCACGTGTGCGTATTGCACGATCACGAGCGCAATGACGGTCACGCAGATCAAGCACGTCCCGACACGCGTGAGGAGCCGCCAGCGCGCGCGGCTAAGCGCGGACGCTTTCAAGTCGCGGCGACCATTTCGCGAGCTCCCGTTTCCCAGCTTCCGATGCGGCGGTACTTGCGGTACCGATCTTCAATCAATTGATCGACCACTTTGGCGCATAGCCGCGAAAGCGCATTGTTGATCGCCGCAAGTGTCGCGGCGATGACAACGGCGGGTTCGCGATGCGCCCCTCCTAACGGTTCCGCGACGATTTCATCGATGATTCCGAAATCGCGCAGATCTTGGCTGGTCAACTTCAAGCGCGCCGCCGCTTCCTCCGCCTTCCCGGCATCGCCCCACAAGATCGCCGCACAACCTTCGGGCGACGCGACCGAGTACACGCTGTTTTCGAGCATGATCACATGATCCGCAAGCGCTAAGGCGAGCGCACCACCGCTCCCGCCTTCGCCGATAACGGCTGCGACAACCGGCACGCGCGCGATCGTCAATGAGTACAAGCATTGCGCGATCGCTTCGGATTGCGAGCGCTCCTCCGAGCCAATGCCGGGATCGGCGCCCTTCGTGTCGACGAATGACACGATCGGCAAGCCGAGGCGCGCTCCCAAGTCGATCAAGCGCCGCACCTTGCGGTACCCTTCGGGCGTCACCATGCCGAAATTACGGCGCAAATTTTCTTTCGTGTCGCGCCCGCGCTGTTGTCCGATCACGATAATGCGCCGGCCATCCAGCTTCGCGAACCCGCCGATGATCGCGGGGTCATCGCGAAAGTGGCGATCCCCGTGCAGCTCATCAAAAGCATCGAGCTCCGAGATGAAGTCGCTGGAAACCGGCCGGTTCGGGTGGCGCGACATGTTGACTTTTTCCCACGGAGACATCGAGCCGAAGATCTCGCGCTGCAGCTGCGCGTACTTTTCCTCTAAAGCCACGATTTCGGCCGAGAGATCGAGTGACTGCTCCGAGTTCAGGTTGCGCAGCGCATTGATTCGCTTCTCGAGTTCGAGCAGGCCCTTTTCACGCTCGACGATTACGTTCACGGCGCGATCAGCTCCGGAATCTTCGCTTCGATCGGTTCCTTATGCCCCGCGAGTGCATAGTCGAGCAAGCGCGTGAGCGTCGGCTTGATCTGAGCGCGCTCGACGACCATATCGATGTGTCCCTTCTCCAGCAAAAATTCCGCCGTTTGAAAGTTTTCCGGCAATTTTTGACGGATCGTCTGTTCGATCACGCGCCGGCCTGCGAAGCCGATCATCGCGCGCGCCTC